>NZ_JBJHPC010000620.1:0-4010 GCF_045257485.1 Streptomyces sp. YS-3
GGTGGGGGTCGTCCAGGGCGATGCCCGTGCGGCGGGCCGCCGCCCCGGCGCGTTCGGCCAGCAGCCGCAGGGTGTCGATGCCGCCCGCCACGCCCGCCCACAGCACCTTGTCGCCGAAGCGGCCTCCCCCGTGCAGCCGCAGCTCGAACGGCGGGGTGCGGTGGGCGGCGCGGGAGAGCCGGTCGTGGAGCTCCGGCAGCAGGTCCTCCTCCACCTCGCCCAGGAACGCCAGGGTGAGGTGCCAGTCGTCGCGGCCCGCCCAGCGCAGCCGGTCCGCGCCGGGCAGGGTGTGCGACTTCTCCACCGCCACAGCGAGTTCCGCCAGTCGCGGGCCCGGCGGCAGCACGGCCACGAAGAGTCTCATGGGGCCAGTCTCACCCCGTGAGCCTCAACCCGTGAGGCGCCGCCGCGGCTTCACGCCGCCGTCGCCAGCTGCTCCCTGGGGACGAACTCCAGGTGCCGGCGGCCACGCCGCATGTCGACCTTGAGCCGCAGGTTCGCCGCGCGCGCCAGCGCCAGGCCGACGCCGACCGCCGCGACGGCGCAGATCAGACCGCCCAGGGCGAGGCTGACCCGGACGCCGTACTCGTCCGTCAGCCAGCCGAAGAGCGGGCCGCCCAGCGGGGTGCCGCCGGTGAAGACCATCATGAACAGGCTCATCACCCGGCCCCGCATCTCCGGGTCGGTCGCCATCTGGACCGAGGCGTTGGCGGTCACATTGACGGTGAGGCCGAGGACGCCGACGGGGATCAGCAGCGCGATGAAGAGCCCCATGCCGGGCGCCGCAGCCGCCGCGATCTCCAGGACCGCGAACAGGCCCGCCGCACCCGCCAGCAGCCGCAGCCGTGTCGTGCCCCGGCGGGCCGCGAGCAGCGCGCCGATCAGGGAGCCGATCGCCATGAGGCTGTTGAACAGGCCGTACATCCCGGAGCCGCCGTGGAAGACGTCATGGGCGAAGGCGCTGAGCCAGATCGGGAAGTTGAAGCCGAAGGTGCCGACGAAGCCGACCAGGACGATGGGCCAGATCAGCTCCGGCCGCTTGGAGACGTAGTCCAGGCCCTCGCGGAGCTGGCCCTTGCCGCGCGGGGCGAGCTTGGTGGGCCGCAGATCCGCCGTACGCATCAGGGCCAGGCCCGCTAGCGGCGCGAGGAAGGAGAGGCCGTTGGCGAGGAACGCCCAGCCGGGGCCCACCGCCGCCATCACACCGCCCGCGACCGCGGGGCCGACCAGCCGGGCCGACTGGAAGTTGGCCGAGTTCAGGCTGACCGCGTTGCGGACCTGGTCGGGGCCGACCATCTCGGAGACGAAGGACTGGCGGGTCGGGTTGTCGACGACCGTCACCAGTCCGGTGAAGAACGCCGTCAGATAGACGTGCCAGACCTCGACGTGGCCGGAGAGCGTCATGGCCGCCAGGAACAGACCGCCCAGGCCCATCGCGCTCTGGGTGACGAAGAGGATGCTCCGCTTGGCGAAGCGGTCGGCGATGACGCCGCCGTACAGCCCGAAGAGCAGCATCGGCAGGAACTGCATGGCGGTGGTGATGCCCACCGCCACCGAGGAGCCGGTGATCTGCAGGACCAGCCAGTCCTGGGTGATCCGCGCCATCCACGTCCCGATGTTGGAGACGATGGCACCGGAGAAGAACAGCCGGTAGTTGCGGATCGCGAGCGAGGAGAACGTCCCCCGCCGGGTGCTGCCGGGGGCAGCGGTGTCGTGGGTGGATTTGTGTGCGGGGGCGGAGTCTGCTCCGGATCCCGTACTCAAAGGGGTTCGCCTCCTATCGTGCGCGGTCGTTCACAGGTGTGCGAGCTTCTCCAGTACGGGTGCGGCGGCGCGCAGCTTCGCCCACTCGTCCTCGTCCAGGCCTTCCGCGAGGGAAGCCAGCCAGACGTTGCGCCTGCGGCGGCTCTCTTCGAGCATCGCCTCGGCCTCCTCGGTCTGGCTGACCACCTTCTGGCGGCGGTCGTCGGGGTGCGGCTCCAGCCTGACCAGTCCCTTGGCCTCCAGCAACGCGACGATGCGGGTCATCGACGGCGGCTGGACGTGCTCCTTGCGGGCCAGCTCACCGGGGGTGGCCGAGCCGCAGCGGAAGAGGGTGCCGAGCACCGACATCTCGGTCGGGCTCAGCGACTCGTCGACGCGCTGGTGCTTCAGGCGCCGGCTCAGGCGCATGATCGCCGAGCGGAGGGAGTTCACGGCGGCGACGTCGGCGTCGCTGTCGTGGGGCAGGTCAGACATGTTCGTTAGAGTAACTCATTACTCTGGCTAAATACCAGCCGGAACACCGCCCGCGCGCTGTAACGGCGGACACACCCCGCCCCGTACGCCGACCCACACATCACCCGAACGAGTGAGAGTCGTCGGAAAAGTGACGCACCGGGACGGGGTCTGCGGCGACCCTCGTCCCATGGGGACCAGCGTGCTCAGCCTGCGGATAGACGGTGAGCTGCTCGAACGGCTCCGGCAGCATGCCGCCAAACGCCGAATGAGCGTCCAGGACTATGTGGTCCGGACGCTCATTCGGGACGACTTCGACGAGCGGTTCAACGCCGCGGTCGACGAGACGGAGAAGTTCTACGGCGCGGCCTAGCGCGCCCCGCCGGGGGGCCGGTCAGGTCAGGTCGAGCGCCGGCATCAGGTAGTAGAAGGCGAACACCGCCGAGACGACGTACATCGCCACCGGCACCTCGCGCCCGCGGCCCGCCACCAGGCGCAGCACCGTGAAGGTGAGGAAGCCCATGCCGATGCCGTTGGTGATCGAGTACGTGAACGGCATCATCACCATCGTCACGAACGCCGGGATCGCGATCGTCCAGTCGTCCCAGTCGATCTGCCGGACCGAGCCGGACAGGATCAGGAAGCCCACCGCCAGCAGCGCCGGGGTGGCCGCCTGGGACGGGACCATGGTGGCGAGCGGGGTCAGGAAGAGCGCGACGGTGAACAGACCGCCGGTGACCACGTTCGCGAAGCCGGTGCGCGCGCCCTCGCCGACGCCCGCCGTGGACTCCACGAAGCAGGTGGTGGCCGAGGAGGAGGAGGCGCCGCCCGCCGCGACCGCGATGCCGTCCACGAACAGCACCCGGTTGATGCCCGGCATGTTGCCCTCGGCGTCGGTCAGCTCGGCCTCGTCGCTGATGCCCATGATCGTGCCCATGGCGTCGAAGAAGCACGACAGCAGCACGGTGAAGACGAACAGGACGCCGGTCAGCACCCCGACCTTGTCGAAGCCGCCGAACAGGCTGACCTTGCCGACCAGCCCGAAGTCGGGGCTGGCGACCGGGTTGCCGGGCCACGTCGGGGTGGTCAGGCCCCAGGACGGGACGGTGGTCACCGCGTTGATGATCATCGCGACGCCGGTCATCACCACGATCGAGATGAGGATCGCGCCGGGCGTCTTGCGGACCAGCAGCGCCAGGGTGAGCAGGACACCGAGGACGAAGACCAGGACCGGCCAGCCCAGCAGATGGCCGTTGCCGCCGAGCTGGAGCGGGACGGTGGTGTGGGCGGCGTCCGGGATACGGGAGACGAAGCCCGAGTCGACCAGACCGATCAGCATGATGAACAGGCCGATGCCGATGGCGATGCCCTTGCGCAGCCCCAGCGGCACCGCGTTCATCACGCGCTCGCGCAGCCCGGTGGCGACCAGGAGCATCACCACGAAGCCCGCGAGGACGACCATGCCCATCGCGTCGGGCCAGCTCATCCGGGGCGCCAGCTGGAGGGCGACCACGGTGTTGACGCCGAGGCCCGCGGCCAGCGCGATCGGCACATTGCCGATGACGCCCATCAGCAGTGTGGTGAAGGCGGCGGTCAGCACGGTGGCGGTGACCAGCTGGCCGCCGTCGAGCTGATGCCCGTACATGTCCTTCGCGCTGCCGAGGATGATCGGGTTCAGCACGATGATGTAGGCCATCGCGAAGAAGGTGGCGAAGCCGCCGCGGATCTCCCGGGCGACCGTGGAACCGCGCTCGGAGATCTTGAAGTACCGGTCCAGGGCGTTGGCCGGGGGC
>NZ_JBJHPC010000063.1:0-20151 GCF_045257485.1 Streptomyces sp. YS-3
CGCTTGAGGGCGCTGCGCCAATGGAGGTCAGCCACTGTCTGCCGAGTGAGGAATGGCCGTACACATGTCCCCCGTCTCCCGCCCTCCCAGCCCTGCGTTCGCGTACTCCGACCTGCTCCCCCTGGGAGAGGACAACACGCCCTACCGACTGGTGACCGCCGAGGGTGTCTCCACCTTCGAGGCCGACGGCCGTACGTTCCTCAAGGTGGAGCCGGAGGCCCTGCGCAAGCTGGCCGCCGAGGCGATCCACGACATCCAGCACTATCTGCGCCCGGCCCACCTGGCCCAGCTGCGCCGGATCATCGACGACCCCGAGGCGTCGGGCAACGACAAGTTCGTGGCGCTCGACCTCCTGAAGAACGCGAACATCGCGGCGGCGGGCGTGCTGCCGATGTGCCAGGACACCGGCACGGCGATCGTGATGGGCAAGCGCGGGCAGAACGTGCTGACCGAGGGCGGTGACGAGGAAGCCCTCTCGCGCGGCATCTTCGACGCGTACACCCAGCTCAACCTGCGGTACTCGCAGATGGCTCCGCTCACCATGTGGGAGGAGAAGAACACCGGCTCGAACCTGCCCGCGCAGATCGAGCTGTACGCGACGGACGGCGGCGCCTACAAGTTCCTCTTCATGGCGAAGGGCGGCGGCTCGGCCAACAAGTCGTTCCTCTACCAGGAGACGAAGGCCGTCCTGAACGAGGCCTCCATGATGAAGTTCCTGGAGGAGAAGATCCGCTCGCTCGGTACGGCGGCGTGCCCGCCGTACCACCTGGCGATCGTGGTCGGCGGCACCAGCGCCGAGTTCGCGCTGAAGACCGCGAAGTACGCCTCCGCGCACTACCTCGACGAGCTGCCCACCGAGGGCTCCGCGACCGGGCACGGCTTCCGTGACACGGAGCTGGAGGAGAAGGTCTTCGAGCTGACGCAGAAGATCGGGATCGGGGCGCAGTTCGGCGGCAAGTACTTCTGCCACGACGTACGTGTGGTGCGGCTGCCCCGGCACGGCGCCTCGCTGCCGGTCGCGATCGCCGTGTCCTGCTCGGCGGACCGCCAGGCGGTCGCGAAGATCACGGCCGAGGGCGTGTTCCTGGAGGAGCTGGAGAAGGACCCGGCGCGGTTCCTTCCGGAGACGACGGACGAGCACCTGGACGAGTCCAACGATGTGGTGCGCATCGACCTCAACCAGCCGATGGACGACATCCTGGCGGAGCTGACGAAGTACCCCGTCAAGACCCGTCTCTCGCTGACCGGGCCGCTGGTCGTGGCGCGCGACATCGCGCACGCCAAGATCAAGGAGCGGCTGGACGCGGGGGAGGAGATGCCGCAGTACCTCAAGGACCACCCGGTGTACTACGCCGGTCCGGCGAAGACGCCGGAGGGCTACGCGTCGGGGTCCTTCGGGCCGACCACGGCCGGGCGCATGGACTCCTACGTCGAGCAGTTCCAGGCGGCGGGCGGGTCCAAGGTGATGCTGGCGAAGGGGAACCGGTCGGCGCAGGTGACTTCGGCGTGCGACGCGCACGGGGGGTTCTACCTGGGGTCCATCGGCGGGCCCGCCGCGCGGCTCGCTCAGGACTGCATCAAGAAGGTCGAGGTCGTCGAGTACGAGGAGCTCGGGATGGAGGCGGTGTGGAGGATCGAGGTGGAGGACTTCCCGGCGTTCATCGTGGTCGATGACAAGGGCAATGACTTCTTCCAGGCGCCGGCTGAGCCGCCTACGTTCCTGAACATTCCCGTACGGGGTGCGGCGCAGCCGTAAGGGGTTTTCCCCCACCCCGCCGTTGGTGGCTGCGGACCGTGCGTGGCTGGTCGGGCAGTTCCCCGCGCCCCTGGGCAGTTAGGGGCGCGGGGAACTGCGCGAGCAACCCAGCACGGTCCGCAGCCGACAGACAAACCCCGGCCGCCCGCCCGAGGGCTTCAGGGAAGGGGCGGGGCGGGGGGCCTCTCCAGGAATGCCAGGCGGGCCCTCTTCTCCGGCTTCTGAACTTCCTCCCCCAGCACGAACCCCGCCCGCACCATCCGTGCGATCGACTTCTCGTTGCGGACGTCCGGTTCCACCACGATCCGCCGGTGGGACGGGTCGGAGAGGACATAGCGGATCAGGGACCTCATCAGCGTGCCCGTGAAGCCGGGGCGCCTCGGGCCCGGGGCGGGGGCCAGCAGGATGTGGACGCCCACGTCGCCGGGGCGCACCTCGTAGCACTCCCCCAAGGGATCCGCCCCGGGCTCGTACGTCTGGAACAGCCCCACCGGCTCGTCGTCGAGCAGGAGCAGGAAGGCGTGGTGCGTGGGGAGGGAGTCCACGTACGCGTAGGTCTCCTCCACGTACGCGCGGTCCGCGTCCAGCATCCCCCAGAAGCGCGCCCGCTCCTCGGTGACCCAGGAGTGGATCAGCTCCGCGTCCCCGGCCGGGTCCAGCCGGCGCAGCCGGACCGTTCCGAAGTCCGGGACCTTCTCCTCGTAGACGTCTTCCATCTGCTCCGGCATCGGCCTGGTCACCGTCCGCTCCCTTCTCAGCTCGCTCCACCGCGTCACCACCCGCACCGACTCCCCCGCCGCCCACAGCCGCGTCTGGTCGCGGTGGTGCGGGCTGTCCGGGGTGCCCGAGGCGCCGAACGGGACCACCCACAGACTGTTCTGACGGTCCGCCAGGTCCCAGACGTACCGGGCTGCCGGGCCGCGGGCGGCGCGGTGCGTCACACCGGGGACGCTGCTCGTCGACAGGACGCAGTCGTGGTCGCCCGCCAGGGCCGGCCACTCCTCGGGCGTCGGCACCGCCTGCCACGGCGCCAGCCGGTGCGTCTCGCCCCACGGGCCGAACTCCCGGCCCTCCGAGGCCACTTCCTCCAGCGCCACCCTGACGAGGTGCGGCCGGTCCAGCTCCGGCAGCATCGGCGTCGTCAGGATCGTCTCCAGCGCGAACGCGATCCTCGGCGTCAGCGCCAGCCAGGGCAGGAACAGGTCCGGCAGCGGCGGGAGTTCGGCGAGGTCCGCGAAGCGGGGGTGGGCGGCGAGTGCCCGTACCAACCGGTCCCGTACCGCCGCGTACGCCGTCGCGTCCGTCGAGTCCGCGTCCATCCGGCGGTTCCACGCGCCCAGGCGGTCCCGGAGCGCCGCCGCCCGGGGGGTCAGGTCCTCCAGGGCCGCCAGGAGCCCCAGCAGCGGGCGCGCCGACGCCAGGTCCGTGTCCATGTGGAGTGAGGACATCTCCGCGGGCGTCCACGAGCGGGAGCCGGCGAGCAGCGTGGCTATGCGCTCCGCCCGGTAGGGGGGCGCGAACTCCACTCCCAGCGGCGCCGCCAGGCCCCGCTCGTTCGCCATCACCGCCGTCCCGTCCACCTCGGCGCGCGGCATCGGGGCCCAGCCCGTCCAGGCGTGGCCGGCCTCCCACGCCGGTACGACCCGTACGCGGTTGGTCCTGTGCCGGACCGGTACGCGGCCCGCCACCCGGTGCAGACGGCCGCCCCCGGTGTCGGCGGCCTGGACCACGTTGACGGGCTCGACCCAGTCGTCGAAAGCGCGGTCGACGTCGTCGGTGGTCCGGGCGCGCAGGAGGGCCGGGAGCGCGGCGAAGCCGAGGGCGGCGGTGACGCGGGGCGGGTGGCGCAGGCTGATGGCGTCGGCCGCGTCGGGGCCGCCGATGATCACCGGGCCGCGGTCCGTCTCGATCACCTCGACCGTCACCGGGGCCGCGCCCGCCACCTCCACCGTCTCGGTGTGGACGGCGGCGGGGGCCCAGCCGTCGGGGCCGAACGCGGCCACGCCCGTACCGTCGCGCCGCAGGCGTTCGCGGTAGAGGTCCTGGTAGTCGGCCATGGCGTTGGTGATGGCCCAGGCGACCGTGCCGGTGTGGCCGAAGTGGGCGATGCCGGGGACGCCGGGGACGGCGAGGCCCACGACGTCGTACTCCGGGCAGGCGAGGCGGATCTGCTGGTAGACACCGGGGTCCTCGATGAAGCGGTGCGGGTCGCCGGCGAGGATCGCGGCGCCGGACGCGGTGTGCTCGCCGGTGATCAGCCAGCCGTTGGAGCCGGCGGTGCCGGGGCCGTCGGTGGCGAACAGCTCCACCGCGCCGGGGCCGAGCACGGCGACCGCCCGCTCGCGCCAGAGTTTGGTGGGGAAGCCCGCGAAGAGGATGTGGGTGGCGAGCCAGACGCCGAGCGGGGTCCACGGCTCCCAGCGGCCGGGGGTCAGGCCCGTGGTGGCGAAGCCGGGCTGCGCGGCGGCGCCCTCGGCCAGCCCGTCGTTGACGCCCGCCGTGTACGCCGTGACCCAGTCGGCCGTCTCCGCGTCCAGCGCCGCGAAGCACCGGCGGGCGGTGTCGGCCAGGCGGGCGCGGCGGGCGAAGACGTCCCAGCCGGCCGCGTCGGGGCCGAGGAAGGCGGCCGTGGTGCCCTGCACCCGGTGCCGTTCGACCTCCAGCTGCCAGGCCCGGTCGACGGCGGTGACCCGGCCCTGGGCGTACGCCAGCTCGCGGGCGTCGGCCGCCCGCAGATGCGGGATGCCCCGGCTGTCGCGATAGACCTCGGCGCTCACACCCGATCCCCTCCCTGCAAGTTAGGACAGCCTAACCTAAAGGGAGGGGCCGGTGATGTGGAGGGCGGTCGTGGCCCGGGAGCCGTTACGCGAAGCGCTGCGCCGGGGAGCCGTCGCAGGGGCGCAGTGTCAGCGGGTCCTTCGCCGCCGCCAGCGTGGCGCACAGCCCGGTGGCCGCCGCCGGGCGCAGGGTGGAGCCGTCCCGGACGAACTCCTGGTTGGCGCCGCCGTGGCAGTTCCAGATGATCAGCCGGGCGCCGGCCGCGTAGTTCGCGCCCGGCACGTCCAGGCAGCGGTCCTGGGTGAGCTGGGTGTGGAGCGATCTGCGTGCGCTGTCGTACCACCAGCCCTGGTTGCGTCCGCCGTGGCACTCCCAGCCGATCACGGCCGTGTTGTTCGCGCTGCTCGCGCCGTTCACGTCGAGGCAGCCGCCGGTCGCCGCGTTCGTCAGCGGCCGGTAGGCGTCGTCCCAGGCGAGCGGGTAGAGGACCGGCGAGCCGGTGGAGGCCGGGTCGGCGCAGCCGGCCTCGCGCACCCCGGAGTCGTAGATCTGGGTGAGGCAGGAGGCGAAGGCGCCATGGCCCCGGTAGTTGGGGTGGAAGGACTGGCGGACCGAGTTGGAGTCCGGCAGCCCGGGCTTGGAGAGGTCGATGTAGAGGCCGCGCGCCCAGGTGTCCTCCATGCACACCTCATGGCCGTTGAAGAGCCGCGAGTTGTCGAGGAAGACAGCGCCGGTGTCGGCCGCGGCCCTGCGCATCCCGCGCTCGAAGGCGGGCACCGCGGTGTTGCGGCCCCAGACGGTGTCCGAGTCGTAGCCCAGGCCGCCGCAGACGAGCTTGCCGGGGAAGCCGGGGTTGTCGTGGAAGTCGGGGCCGATGGGGCTCGGATAGCCCATCACGACCAGCTTGTAGTCGCCGTCGGCGTACCCGGCATCGCGCATCACGGTCTTCAGGTCGGTGATCGTCTGCTCGACCTTGGGCACGAGCGCGTCGACCCGCGCCTGCCAGCCCGGCGCGTACTTGGACTCGCACGGGCCCTGGAGCAGCAGATACCGCTCCACGCAGTCGGTCATCACCGGGCCGAACTGGAGGTCGTCGTTGGCCCCGGCGACCAGCAGCACCATCTTGATGCGGGTGTTGCGGGCCTTGATGGCCAGACTGTCGCTCTGGACCAGCTCGTCGGCGTACTGCTTGGAGCCGCCTATCCGGATGTTGCCGGTGTACGCGCCGGAACAGGCCACGTTGTACGTCTCGTCGGCGGGGATCCCCGTGCGGTGGATCGCGGAGTCGGGCGCCCGGTGGCACCAGTTGTCGGGGCCGTTGGTGCCGGACTCGTAGGTGCCGACGCCCTCGCCGGAGATCTCGCTGTCGCCGAGCGAGATCAGCCCCGTCCTGCGCCGGTCCATGGGCCGCTCGGCGGAATCCCCGTACAGCTTGAGCGCCTCGGCGGCGCGGATCTTCTCCAGCTCGGGCGGAAGGGGGGTGGACTGTACCGTCGCGGCGGGTGCCGCCGCGGCCGTGGCCGTCATGCCCCCGAACGCGGCTGCCGCGGCCACGGCGGCGGCGAACGTACAGCGGAGTCTGTGCCTGGTGCGCCTCATTGCGCCTCCCCGGTGATGAGTTACCACCGGTATTTACCGGCCAGTAGGGGCGATGGGGAATAGCTGGAACAAGACAAGTGCTCATCTTTACCAGGAGGTTCAAGCACATGAACGACAGTGAGTACCGCGTCGAGCACGACTCCATGGGCGAGGTGCGGGTCCCCGCGCACGCCAAGTGGCGGGCGCAGACCCAGCGGGCGGTGGAGAACTTCCCCGTCTCCGGACAGCGCCTGGAGCGCGCCCACATCGAGGCGCTGGCGCAGATCAAGGCCGCCGCGGCCAAGGTCAACGCCGAACTGGGCGTCCTGGACGGGGACATCGCGGCGGCGGTCGGGGAGGCGGCCTCCGAGGTCGCCGGGGGGCGCTGGGACGAGCACTTCCCGGTCGACGTCTTCCAGACCGGCTCGGGCACCTCGTCCAACATGAACATGAACGAGGTCGTGGCCACCCTGGCGAGCGAGCGGCTGGGCCGGGACGTCCACCCCAACGACCACGTCAACGCCTCGCAGTCGTCCAACGACGTCTTCCCCTCCTCCATCCACATCGCCGCCACGGCCGCCGTCACCGGCGATCTGATCCCGGCCCTGGACCACCTCGCCGAGGCGCTGGAGCGCAAGGCCGCCGAGTTCGCGGACGTGGTCAAGTCCGGGCGTACGCATCTGATGGACGCCACCCCCGTCACCCTCGGCCAGGAGTTCGGCGGCTACGCGGCGGCCGTGCGCTACGGCGTGGAGCGGCTGCGCGCCTCGCTCCCCCGGCTCGCGGAGCTCCCGCTGGGCGGCACCGCCGTCGGCACCGGCATCAACACCCCGCCCGGCTTCTCGGCGGCCGTCATCGCGGAGGTGGCGCGGGTGACCGGGCTGCCGCTGACCGAGGCCCGCGACCACTTCGAGGCGCAGGGCGCCCGGGACGGCCTGGTGGAGACCTCCGGCCAGCTCCGCACCATCGGCGTCTCGCTCACCAAGATCTCCAACGATCTGCGCTGGATGGCTTCGGGGCCGCGTACCGGCCTGGCCGAGATCAGCCTGCCGGACCTCCAGCCGGGCTCCTCGATCATGCCCGGCAAGGTCAACCCGGTCATCCCCGAGGCCGTGCTGATGGTCGCGGCCCAGGTGACCGGCAATGACGCCACGGTGGCGGCGGCGGGCGCGGCCGGCAACTTCGAGCTGAACGTGATGCTGCCGGTCATCGCCAAGAACCTGCTGGAGTCGGTGCGGCTGCTCGCGAACGTCTCCCGGCTGCTGGCGGACCGTACCGTCGACGGGATCACCGCCCACCGCGAGCGGGCGCGGGAGTACGCGGAGTCCTCGCCCTCGGTGGTGACGCCGCTCAACAAGTACATCGGGTACGAGGAGGCCGCGAAGGTCGCGAAGAAGTCGCTGGCCGAGCGCAGGACCATCCGCGAGGTGGTCCTGGAGGGCGGTTACGTGGAGCGCGGCGACCTCACCGAGGCGCAGCTCGACGAGGCGCTGGACGTGCTGCGGATGACCCGGCCGTGAACCGGGGGCCCGGCCGGGCGCGATGACCGGGCGGTGACCGGGGCCGTGACGCGGGTCGCAGCGCGGTCTTGACCGTGCTCCTAAGATCTGCGCATGACAGGTACCTCAGGCATGCACTGGGCGCCGGGGGACCAGATCCTCTGGCGCTACCGCGGCAACGGCCCGGAGCCGAGGAGCCGTGTCCACATCTGCCGTCCGGTCACCGTCGTCCAGGACACCGACGACCTGCTCGCGGTCTGGATGGCGCCGGGCACCGAGTGCGTCAAGCCCGTGCTCGCGGACGGCACCGCCGTGCACGACGAGCCGCTCGCGACCCGCTACACCGCCCCGCGCACCACCGAGCGCGCCCGCTGGTTCGGCACCGGAGTGCTCAAGCTGGCGCGCCCCGGCGAGCCCTGGTCGGTCTGGCTGTTCTGGGAGCGGGGCTGGCGCTTCCGGAGCTGGTACGTGAACCTGGAGGAGCCGCGCACGCGGTGGTCGGGCGGGGTCGACTCCGAGGACCACTTTCTCGACATCTCCGTCTACCCGGACCGCACCTGGCAGTGGCGGGACGAGGACGAGTTCGCGCAGGCCCAGCGGGTGGGGCTGATGGACGAGGCCCGCGCCCGGCGGGTGCGGGCGGCCGGAGCGGCGGCGGTCGAGGTGATCCGCGCCTGGGGCAGCCCCTTCGCGGACGGATGGGAGGAGTGGCGGCCCGATCCGCAGTGGCCGGTTCCCGCGCTCCCGGCGGACTGGGATCGCACTCCGGCGCATATGCCGTCGTGAGACCCTTGATGCGCCCCCGGGGTTCAAACGTAGGATCGTCCTCCGCAAGGCTGCGCATCGACAACGAGGGAACCCAGGGCGCACATTGACCGTATGTCACCTAAGGGGGGTCGGGACGTGAGGGGTGTCGCGGCCACCCGTGGAGCGGGTATACCGCACGAAGCGACTGCCTCGCGCATCCCTGTCCTGCCCCCAGCACGGTGGATGTCTCACTCCGGACGGACGGAACCCGACGCGTGACGGAGCATCAGCCCACTTCGCACGAGAGCCGGCACCAGGAGCAGTTGGCCCGGCCTCCTGAGGCGGCCCGGCCGCGCCCGGACGAGCCGGGTGCGGGCGCCGCCGCGCACTCCGGCGCGCCCGCTCCCCAGGTCGCCTCCCCGGCCGCCCGGCGGGGCAAGGCCCGTGCGGTCACCGCCTCCGTGCCCGGCCAGCCCGAGCCGGGCCCGCGCGACCTCACCCGCGACCTGGGCGCGGCGGCGACCGCGAGCGCGATGGGGGTGCCGCCCGGCCGGGGTCCCGCACAGCCCCCGGGCGACGGCGGGCCCGGCGGTCCGTCCTCCGGCGCCCCCGGGGCCGGGAGCGGCGGCGAGGTGCCCGGCGGGGACGGTGCCGCGGTGGCCCGCCGCGAGGGCGACCGGCTGCGGTTCGTGGGCGCGGCCACCCGCCGGATCGCGCGCGGCATAGACCTCGACGAGATCGTGCTCGGGCTGTGCCGGGCCACCGTCCCGACCTTCTCGGACGCGATACTCGTGCATCTGCGCGACCCGCTGCCGGTCGGGGACGAGCGGCCCGCCAGCCCCTTCGTGCTGCGGCTGCGCCGAACCGACCGGCTGCGTTTAGTCGACGATTCGCTGCAGGAGCCGGAGGCGGCCGACGCCCTGTCCCTGCTGAACGCCCAGACCGATCTGACCCCGGCCGCCGAGCTCTGCGAGGTCCGCACCGGCGGCGCCCTCGCCGAGGTGCTGCGCGGGGTGCGCCCGGTCTTCGGCGACTCCGTGCCCGCCCGCCTCGCCCTGGCCGAGCTGCTCGGCCCCGACCGCCCGGTCCCGGCCGGCCACCGGACCATACTCGCCCCGCTCCGGGGCCGGCGCCGGGTGATCGGCGCCGCCGTGTTCGTCCGCGGCCTGGAGCGGCCCGCCTTCGAGGCGAACGACCTGCTGGTGGCGGCCCAGCTGGCCACCCACACCGCGCTCGGCATCGACAAGGCCGTGCTCTACGGACGCGAGGCGTACATCGCGGACGAGCTCCAGCGGACCATGCTGCCGGACTCGCTGCCCCAGCCCACCGGTGTGCGGCTCGCCTCGCGCTATCTGCCCGCCGCCGAGACCGCCCGCGTCGGCGGCGACTGGTACGACGCGATCCCGCTGCCCGGCAGCCGGGTGGCGCTGGTCGTCGGCGCTGTGATGGGCCACTCGATGACCTCGGCCGCCATCATGGGCCAGCTGCGCACCACCGCGCAGACCCTGGCCGGGCTCGACCTGCCGCCGCAGGAGGTGCTGCACCACCTCGACGAGCAGGCCCAGCGGCTGGGCACCGACCGGATGGCGACCTGCCTCTACGCGGTGTACGACCCGGTCGCCCACCGCATCACCATCGCCAACGCCGGGCACCCGCCGCCGGTACTGCTGCACCTGGGCGGGCGCGCCGAGGTGCTGCGGGTGCCGCCGGGCGCGCCGATCGGCGTGGGCGGGGTCGACTTCGAGGCGGTCGAGCTGGACGCCCCGGCGGGCGCCACCCTGCTCCTGTACACGGACGGCCTGGTCGAGTCCCGGCTGCGGGACGTGTGGACCGGCATCGAGCAGTTGCGGGAGCGCCTCGCCGCCACCGCGCAGCTCACCGGCCCGGACCATCCGCCGCCCCTGGAGGCGCTCTGCGACGACGTCCTGGACATGCTGGGCCCCGGCGACCGGGACGACGACATCGCGCTGCTCGCGGCCCGCTTCGACGGGATCGCGCCGAGCGATGTGGCGTACTGGTTCCTGGACCCGGAGGACTCCGCCCCCGGCCGGGCCCGGCGCCTGGCCCGGCGTGCCCTGGACCGCTGGGGGCTTGAGGAGCTGACGGACTCGGTGGAGCTGCTGGTCAGCGAGGTGGTCACCAACGCCGTGCGGTACGCGGAGCGCCCGGTGACCCTGCGGCTGCTCAGGACGGACGTCCTGCGCTGCGAGGTCGGCGACGACTCGCCGCAACTGCCCCGCCAGCGGCGGGCGCGCGACACCGACGAGGGCGGGCGCGGGCTGTTCCTGGTGAACCGGCTGGCCAGGCGGTGGGGCGCGACCCGGCTCTCCGGCGGCAAGGTGGTCTGGTTCGAGCTCCCGACGCGCCCCTGAGACGGAGGCGGGGGGCCCGGGCCGCCCCCCGAAACGTATCGGCCCCCCACCCGTGCGGGTGGGGGGCCGACGCGCGTCACGGGCCCGGGCTACGGAGTGTCGCCGCCGCCCTGGATGGTGCCCTGGGTGGCCCCGCCGTCGGTCGTGCCGGTGGTCTGGCCCCCGGTGGTCTGGCCGCCGGTCGTCTGACCGCCCGTGGTCTGGCCCCCGGTGGTCTGACCGCCGGTCGTCTGACCGCCCGTGGTCTGGCCCCCGGTCGTCTGACCGCCGGTCGTCTGGCCGCCGTTGGTCGGGCTCCCGTTGGTCCCGCCGGTCGTCGGCGTCTTCGTCGGCTTGTGCGTCGGCGGGTGCGAGGAGGGCGTCTTGGACGGGGTGTGGGACGGGGTGTGCGAGGGCGTGTTGGAGGGGGTCCCGGACGGCGTGGTCACCGGCGTCACATCGGGCTCCACGGCCGCGCCCTGGTCGGTGTCCAGGTCGAACTTGGAGTCGTCGCTGCCGACGGCGTCGAAGGTGTACGCGGCCCAGATCTTCGCCGGGATCGCACCACCGTTGATACGGCCGTTGGCGGGGCCCTCGTTGCCGGTGGCGCCCGCGATGCTCACCTGGCCGCCCTTGGGCACGGTGTGCCCGTCCACCTGACGGGCCTCGGCCGCCTCGCCCCACAGACCCACGGAGGTCACCAGCGAGGGCGTGTACCCGGTGAACCAGGCCGACTTGTTGTCGTCGGAGGTACCGGTCTTGCCCGCGACCGGCTGCCCGTCGCGGTTCTCGGCGTCCCGCACCGACCTCTTGGCCGTACCGTCGTCGACCACTCCGGTGAGCACCGAGGTGACGGCGTCCGCCGCGTCCCGGCTGATCACCTGGTCGCCGATGGGGTCCGGCTTGTTGTACTTGGCCACCTTGTGCTGGGCCGACTTGACGATGGACGGCGTGACCTTCTTGCCGTGGTTGTCCAGCGTGGCGTAGGCGCCGGCCATCTCCATCGGGCTCGCGCCGTAGGAGCCCAGGGTCATGGCGGGCTCGGCGCTGACGCGCTTCATGTGGTTGAGGCCCATCGCGAAGGCCGTGTCCCGCAGCTTCGTCAGCCCCACGTCCACCCCCATCTGCGCGAAGACGCTGTTGACGGACTTGTTCATCGCCGTCTGGACGGTGATGGGGCCGTAGCTGTCGCCGTCCTCGTTGGGCGGCGCGTAGCCCTTGCCGCCCTCGCCCTTCACCGGGCGCTTGTTGTCGCCGTTGTAGATGGTGTTGGCGCGGATCTCCTTGCCGTCCTGCGTCTCGGCCTTGTCGTTGAGCGCGGTGGCGAGGATCAGCGGCTTGAAGGTCGAGGCGGGCTGGTAGGTGGCCGTGGTGGCGTTGCTGATCTGGTGCTTCATGTAGTCCTGGCCGCCGTACAGCGCGACGACCGAACCGGTCTTCGGGTCCACCGAGACGGCGCCCGCCTGGATGTCCTGGTCGACCTTGCGCTTCTTGTCCAGCTTGCTGGTCAGCTCCTGCTTCACCGCGTCCTCAAGGAGCTTCTGCTTCTTGGGGTCGATGTTGAGGGTGATCGTCCAGCCGCCCTTGGCGAGGTCCGCCTCGCTGATGCCGTTGCGGATCATCTCGGCCTTGGCGGCCTGGACCAGGTAGCCGGTCTGGCCCTCCATGCCGGGGTCGGGCTTGGGGTCGACGGGCACCGGGAACTTCATCCCGGCCCGCTGGCCCGCGTCCAGCTGCTTCATCTTGACCATGTTGTCGAGGACGTAGTTCCAGCGGGCCGTCACCAGCTTCTTGCCGGTCGCCGAGGCCACCGCCCAGTCGTACTGGCTGGGCGCCTGGAGCAGGGCCGCCAGATAGGCGCCCTGCTCGATGGTCAGCTTGGAGGAGTCCACGCCGTAGTACGCCTGTGCCGCGGCCTGGATGCCGTAGGCGTTGCGGCCGTAGAAGCTGGTGTTGATGTAGCCGGCCAGGATCTCCTTCTTGGAGTACTTCCGGTCGACCTTGAGAGAGATCACCAGCTCCTTGAGCTTGCGGGTGACCGTCTGGTCCTGGCTCAGGTAGAAGTTCTTGACGTACTGCTGGGTGATGGTGGAGCCACCCTGCTTGCCCTTGCCGGAGACGGTGTTCAGCAGGCCTCGGGCGGTGCCCTTGAGGTCGACGCCGGAGTCCTTGTAGAAGGACATGTTCTCGGCGGCGACGAAGTCGAGCTGGACCTTCTCGGGGATCTTGTCGAGCCCGACGACCTCACGGTTGAGCTGACCGGTCCGGGCGATGATCTTGCCGTTGGGGAGCTTGTAGACGTTGCTCTCCATGCGCGCCTGGGCGTTCGCCTCCGGGATCGGCGTCATCGTGTAGATGATGTAGAAGCCGCCCATGCCGAGCAGGACGAGCCCGAAGAAGGTGCCGAGCATCTTCTTCCAGGTGAAGAGCCTGCGTATTCGGCCGCCCTTCGTCTGCTGGGTCCGGCGCGCACCACGCTGCCGGGCCCGCCGCTCTTCCGCTCGGCCCATAACCTCAGTCGCTCGCCTTCTTGACTCGCCAGATCAGCTAAGAAAACTAACACCGCACCTGTGGACAAAGGGGAGCCCATCACGTCTTTTCCGTACGTGACAATCAGCACCCGGCCCATGGGAACCGACTGTCAAATGGCCCGGAGGGTTGCCAGAACTCCGGAACCTGCCCTTTTTTGCCATGGAATGTCATGTTCCTCAAAGCGCTATGCACCGGGGGTATACACCCCGCGTATACCTAGTGCGTATAGTCCTCCTCATGTCACTCGGCTCGTCCCCCGGCACGTCGCGCGGACCCCTGCTCAGCGCGAGCGGGCTGCGCAAGGCCTTCGGCCCCACCCCCGCCCTCGACGGCGCGGACTTCTCCCTCTCCGCCGGCGAGGTCGTCGCCGTCATGGGCCCCTCGGGGTCGGGGAAGTCCACGCTGCTGCACTGCCTCGCCGGGATCGTCCGCCCCGACGCGGGGACGATCACCTACGACGGGCGCGAGACGACCGCGATGAGCGACGTCCGCCGCTCGGCCCTGCGCCGCCGTGACTTCGGGTTCGTGTTCCAGTTCGGCCGGCTCGTGCCGGAGCTCACCTGCCTGGAGAACGTGGCGCTGCCGCTGCGGCTCGACGGGGTGCGCCGCAAGGACGCCGACCGGGCCGCGCTGCACTGGCTGGAGCGGCTGGAGGCCGACTCCGTCGCCCGGCGCCGGCCCGAGCAGATATCCGGCGGCCAGAGCCAGCGCGTCGCCGTCGCCCGCGCCCTGGTCACCGCGCCCCGGGTGGTCTTCGCCGACGAGCCGACCGGCGCCCTCGACTCGCTCAGCGGCGAACTGGTGATGCGACTGTTCACCGAGGCCGCCCGGGACACCGGCGCGGCCGTCGTCCTGGTCACCCACGAGGCGCGGGTCGCCGCCTACTCCGACCGCGAGGTCACCGTCCGCGACGGCCGCTCCCGCGATCTGACCCCCGCCCCGGCCGGTGCCCGGTGACCGGCCACCTGCGCGAGCTGGCGCTCGGCGCCAGGTTCGCCGTCACCGGCGGGCGCGAGGGCTGGGTCCGTACGCTGCTGACCGCCCTCGGGGTCGGGCTCGGCGTCGCGCTGCTCTTCGCCGCCGCCTCGATCCCGCACGTCCACCGGACGAGCATCGCGCGCGGGGACGCCCGGGTGCCGGCCGCCTCCGGGAGCAAGAAGCCGTTCGCGCGCTCCGACACCTCCGTCCTCTTCGCCATGGCCGGCACCGAGTACCGCGGCGAGTCCATCGGCGGTCTCGTGCTGCGCCCCGAGGGGACGCACCCCGCCGTGCCGCCCGGGCTCCACGCGGTGCCCCGGCCCGGCGAGATGGCCGTCTCGCCCGCCCTGCGCGACCTGCTCGGCTCCCCCGACGGGGAACTGCTGCGCCGACGGCTCCCGTACAAGATCACCGCGAGCATCGGTGACGCCGGGCTCCTCGACCCGACCGAGCTCTTCTTCTACGCGGGCAGCGACACCCTCAGCCCGGCCACCGGAGCCACCCGCACCGACGCCTTCGGCGGTGTGGTCGAGAAACTGCCGCTGAACCCGGTGCTCGTGGCGCTCACGGTCGTCTCCTGCGTCGTGCTGCTCCTGCCGGTGATCATCTTCATCGCCACCGCCGTACGGTTCGGCGGCGAGCGCCGCGACCGGCGGCTCGCCGCGCTGCGGCTGGTCGGCGCGGACACCGGGATGACCCGGTGGATCGCGGCCGGGGAGGCGCTCGCGGGCTCGGCGCTCGGCCTGCTGCTCGGAGCCGTCCTCTTCCTGGCGGGCCGGGAACTCGTCGGCGGCGTCCGGCTCTGGAGCTTCGCGGCCTTCCCCGCCGACTTCACCCCGGACCCGCTGCTCGCCGTGCTCGTGCTGCTCGCCGTACCGCTCGCGGCCGTGGTGGTCACCCTCGTCACGATGCGCTCGGTGTCCGTCGAACCGCTGGGTGTCGTACGGACCGCCGCGCCCCGGCGGCGCCGGCTGTGGTGGCGGCTGCTGCTGCCCGCCGCCGGGGTCGCCGTCCTCTCCCTGTCCCCCGAGGCGGGCGTGGACGAGGGCGTGACCGACCCCAACCTGGTCGCCGTCGGCACGATCCTCACCCTGACCGGCCTCGCGGCCCTGCTGCCGTGGCTGGTGGAGGCGGTCGTCGCCCGGCTGGGGCGCGGGCCGGTCGCCTGGCAGCTGGCCGTACGCAGACTCCAGCTCAGCGGCGGGACCGCGAGCCGGGCCGTCGCCGGGATCACCGTGGCGGTGGCCGGTGCGATCTCGCTCCAGATGATGGCCACCGGCATCCACGCCGACTTCGTGCGCACCACCGACCAGGACCCCAGCCGCGCCCAGATCGACGTCGTGGCCGACTTCCCCAGCGGCGAGCGCGCCCAGCGGATGATCCAGGACTTCCGCGCCACCCGGGGCGTCGAGGCCGTCATCGGCACGGTCGAGACCTACGCGACCCGCCCCGGCAGCTACACCCGGGGCGGGATGCGGCCCACCACCGTGCTGACCGTGGGCGACTGCGCCACCCTCACCGAGCTCGCCCGCATCCCGTCCTGCCACGACGGGGACACCTTCGTCGTCCACCCCGAGGGCGACAGGCGGCTGAGCAACTGGGTGGACCAGAGCGCCCGGCCCGGCCAGGCGGTCGACCTCAACACCGCGACCGACTACGACCCGGCGGCCCGGCCGGTCCTGTGGACCCTGCCCGGATCGGCGCGGACCGTGGTCTCCCGGCCCGACCCGATGGGCGAGGCCCGGTACGGCATCTTCGCCACACCCGGCGCCGTCGACGTCGGCAGGCTTCCGTCGGCCGAGACCAGGGCCATGATCAGGGTGGACCGCTCGGTGCCGGACGCCGCCGAGTACGTACGCAACACGGCCGCCGCCATCGACCCGGCGATGTCCGTGCGCACCATCGACCGCGTCGAGCGGGACAAGCAGTACACCAGCGTCCAGAGCGGGCTGCGCACCGGGGCGATCGCCACCATGCTGCTGATCGCGCTGAGCCTGCTCGTCTCACAGATCGAGCAGTTGCGCGAGCGCCGCAGACTGCTGTCGGTGCTGGTCGCCTTCGGCACCCGCCGGTCCTCGCTCGCCCTGTCCGTGCTGTGGCAGACCGCCGTGCCGGTCGTCCTGGGGGTGGTGCTCGCGGTCGCCGGGGGCACCGCGCTGGGCGTGGCCCTGCTCGGCATGGTCGGCAAGGAGGTCACCGACTGGTGGCTGTTCCTGCCGCTCGCGGGCACCGGCACGGCCGCCGTCCTGGTGGTGACGCTGCTCAGCCTGCCGCCGCTGTGGCGCCTGATGCGCCCCGACGGACTCCGTACCGAATGAGAGCCCGCACACCGGCCCGCACACCCCGTCCGCAGACGTACCAGCAGAAAGGCATCTGAGCATGTCCATCGGCCATACCCTCCTCGGACTCCTCGAATCGGGCCCACGCCATGGGTACGACCTCAAGCGCGCCTTCGACGAGAAGTTCGGGCACGACCGCCCGCTGCACTACGGGCAGGTCTACTCGACCATGTCGCGCCTGCTGAAGAACGGCCTGGTGGAGGTCGACGGCGTGGAGGCCGGCGGCGGCCCCGAGCGCAAGCGGTACGCGATCACCGAGGCCGGCATCACCGATGTCGAGGCCTGGCTCAAGCAGCCGGAGAAGCCCGAGCCGTACCTCCAGTCGACGCTCTACACCAAGGTCGTCCTCGCCCTGCTCACCGGCCGCAGCGCCGGTGACCTGCTCGACACCCAGCGCGCCGAGCATCTGCGGCTGATGCGCATCCTCACCGACCGCAAGCGCCGCGGGGACCTCTCCGACCAGCTGATCTGCGACCACGCGCTCTTCCACCTGGAGGCGGACCTGCGCTGGCTGGAACTGACCGCCGCCCGTCTCGACCAACTCGCCAAGGAGGTACGCGCATGACGCCCGCCGGCTCCCTGCTCTTCGCCAAGGACCTGCGCAAGTCGTACGGGCCCACGCCCGCGCTCGACGGCGCGGAGTTCTCCATCCACGCCGGCGAGGTCGTCGCCGTCATGGGCCCCTCCGGCTCGGGCAAGTCGACGCTGCTGCACTGCCTGGCGGGGATCGTCACACCCGACTCGGGGTCGATCGTCTACGACGGCCGCGAGCTGTCGTCGATGAAGGACGCCGAGCGCAGCGCGCTGCGCCGCAGCGAGTTCGGCTTCGTCTTCCAGTTCGGCCAGCTCGTCCCCGAGCTGACCTGCGTGGAGAACGTGGCCCTGCCGCTGCGGCTGACCGGCACGCGGCGCAAGGAGGCCGAGCGCACGGCGCTCGCCTGGATGGAGCGCCTGGAGGTCGACGACCTGGCCCGCAAGCGGCCGGGCGAGGTCTCCGGCGGCCAGGGCCAGCGCGTCGCGGTGGCCCGCTCGCTGGTCACCTCGCCGCAGGTGGTCTTCGCGGACGAGCCGACCGGCGCGCTCGACTCGCTCAACGGCGAGCGCGTGATGCAGCTGCTCACCGAGGCCGCCCGGTCCACCAACGCGGCGGTCGTCCTGGTCACCCACGAGGCCCGGGTCGCCGCCTACTCCGACCGCGAGATCGTCGTACGCGACGGCCGGTCCCGCGACATGATGCTGGAGCACTCCGTATGACCCAGGCACGCGCGAGAACCGCCGCACACGCGGCGAACCGGGTCCGCGAACTCGCGCTGGGCGCCAAGTTCGCGCTCACCGGCGGCCGGGAGGGGTGGACGCGCACGCTGATGACGGCGATAGGCGTCGGGCTCGGTGTGGCGCTGCTGCTGGCCACCACCGCCCTGCCGGGCGCGCTCGCGGCGCGGGACGCGCGCGACAACGCCCGCAACGACTACGGCGCCCAGCAGCGGTCCCCCGCGGGCGCCGACACCATGCTGCTCGCCCGTACCGACACGGTCTTCGACGGGAAGGACATCCGCGGCCGGCTGCTCCAGCCCGAGGGCGACCGCGCGCCGGTGCCGCCGGGCCTCTCCGCGCATCCCGCGCCCGGCACCATGGTGGTCTCGCCCGACCTGCGCGAGCTGCTGGACTCGCCCGGCGGCAGACTGCTGCGCGAGCGCGTCCCGTACCGGATCACCGGCACCATCAAGGACGCCGGTCTGCTGGGCCCGCACGAACTGGCCTACTACGCGGGCAGCGACACGCTCAAGGGCCACGAGACGCTCGACGGGGAGCAGGTCGACATCGAGCGGATCAAGTCCTTCCCCGACAAGGCGCCGTCCGAGCCGATCGACCCGATCCTGGCCCTGCTCATCGTGATCATCTTCGTGGTGCTGCTGCTGCCGGTCGCGGTGTTCATCGCGGCGGCCGTGCGGTTCGGCGGCGACCGGCGCGACAAGCGGCTGGCGGCGCTGCGCCTGGTGGGCGCGGACAGCCGGATGACCCGCTGGATCGCGGCGGGCGAGGCGCTGGCGGGCTCGGTCCTCGGACTCGCCCTGGGCACGGTGTTCTTCCTGATCGCCCGCCAGTACGTGGGTGAGGTCACCGTCGCCCGGCTCAACGTCTTCCCCGCCGACCTCGATCCCAGCGCGGGCCTGGCGCTCCTGGTGGGCGTGGCGGTGCCGGCGGCGGCGGTCGCGGTGACGCTGTTCGCGCTGCGCGGGGTGGTGATCGAGCCGCTGGGTGTCGTACGGACGTCGGTGCCGCGCCCGCGGCGCCTGTGGTGGCGCCTGCTGCTGCCGGTGGTCGGACTCGGCCTGCTCGTCCCGATGTTCGACAAGGGCCGCGACACCGGCTTCTACAACCAGGCCCAGGTGATCGGCGGTACGGTCCTGCTCCTCATCGGGGTCACGGCGCTGCTGCCGTGGGTGATCGAGACGGTGGTGCGGCGGCTCGGCGGGGGCGGGGTCGGCTGGCAACTGGCCGTCCGACGCCTGCAGTTGAACTCCGGCGCCGCGGCCCGTCTGGTCAACGGCATCGCGGTGGCGGTGGCCGGGGCCATCGCGCTCCAGATGCTCTTCAGCGGCATCGAGGGCGACTATGTGACGTCCAGCGGCGAGGACACGGCGCGGGCGCAGTTGGTGGTGCCGATGTCGGCGAACCTCTCCAAGGCCGAACAGGAGCGCCGCGAGGAGAACCTCAAGGCGGTACCCGGGGTGACCGGCACGACGACGCTGGGCAACGCGGGCCTGCACACCGGGTCCAAGGACCCGGAGCTGCGGAAGTACGTCGAGGTGGCGGTCGGGGACTGCCGCGCCCTGCGCGAGGTGGGCGAGCTGCCCTCGTGCCGGGACGGGGACGTGTTCGTCACGACCGGGGGCGACTTCGGCGGGGAGGGCGCGGCGCCGGGCGCGAAGCTGTTCTTCGAGCCGCCGTCGCAGGGCGACCGCCCGGGGCCGGAGATCCCGTACACGGTGCCGCGCGGGGCCCGGGTCGTCCCGGCGCGGGCGGACCCCATGGGCACCAGGCGGGGCGGCCTGCTGGTGACGCCGGGGGCGCTGCGCGGGCTCCCGAAGATGCGCGTCTTCTACACGACGTACGTGACCACGCGCCCGGGCGACCCGCTGGCGGGCGACCGGGTCCTGAACGCGGCGTGGGCGGCGGACCCGTTCACGCAGGCGCGGGCGCTCAACGACGTCAAGACGGCGGCGAGGTTCGCGGGGGTGCGGCGGGGGCTGTACATCGGCGCGGCGGCGGTCCTGCTGCTGATCGGCACGAGTCTGCTGGTGTCGATGCTGGAGCAACTGCGCGAACGCAAGCGCCTGCTCTCGTCCCTGGTGGCCTTCGGCACCCGCCGCACGACCCTGAGCTGGTCGGTCCTGTGGCAGACGGCGGTGCCGGTGGCGCTGGGACTCACCCTGGCGACGGGTGTGGGCCTGGGCCTGGGGGCGGTCCTGCTGCGGATGGTCGGCCACCCGATCCATGTCGACTGGACGTCGGTGCTGGTGACGGTGCTGTCGCTGCCGCCGTTGTGGAGGTTGATGCGGGCGGATGGGTTGCGGACGGAGTAGGGGGGG
>NZ_JBJHPC010000621.1:0-4007 GCF_045257485.1 Streptomyces sp. YS-3
GAGGGGGCGGGGGAACGGGGGACGGACCTGCACAAAAGCCGCTTCAGGACGGCTTCAGGGCCGCTTCAGGACTGGCTCATTACCGGCTTCAGGACCGGTTCAGCGCGTCCAGCAGGGCGTCCACCAGGGCCCGGTCGCGGGGCTGGGTGAGCCGTTCGCGGGCTGCCGCCGGGGTCAGCCACAGCACCCGGTCGATCTCGTCGTTCGGCTGAAAACAGCCCTCACCGGCCTCGGCGGCCCAGTAGTCGACCGCCTTGGGGCGGCCCTGGGGGTCGATGTAGTGCGCGGAGGGCAGCCGCGCGCCGGGCACACAGCGGTGGCCGGTCTCCTCCCGGACCTCACGGACCGCCCCCGCGAGCGGCTCCTCGTCCCGCTTGAGCTTGCCCTTGGGGTGCGACCAGTCGTCGTACTTCGGCCGGTGCACCAGGCAGATCTCCAGCCCGCCGGCCGCCCACGCCGAGCGGCGCCACAGCACACACCCCGCCGCGAGCACCGTCCCCTCCCGGTTCACGGCGCGGCCACCTGCGCGCCCACCGCCGCCATCGGCTGCCAGACCTGCTGGAAGGCGAACCGGGCCGCCTCCACCTCGTGCCGCTGGTCGGCGTGGAGCACGCCCAGCGCGTAGGCGGTGGCCGGGGCGATCCTCGGGGTGCGGGCGGCTGCGGCGGCGGCTGCGGCGGCCTCCGAGGCGTCCCGGTGCCGGTCGAGCGCGAGCCCGGCCCGCAGCAGCCGTTCGTCGTCCTCGTACGGGGGGCCGGGGCGCAGCACCTCCTGGGCGTACCGGTGCAGCCGCAGCAGCCGCCGCACCTGGTGCCAGGGCGCGTCCTGGGTCTCGCCCAGACCCGCCAGCGCCTCCGCGTTGTACGGATGGGCCGCGCGGGCCAGCGGCAGCGCGGCCACCGCCTGGCCGAGCCGCTGCTCGGCGAGGCCGGCGGCGGACGGCAGCACCTCCACCGCGTACGCCGCCGCCGAACCGGACAGCGGCACCTCGCTGGCGAGCAGCGCCACCGCGTCGGCCACCGCGTGGAACCGGGAGGAGCCCAGCGCCTGCAGCGCCGCCGAGTGCGCCCGGGTGCGGGCCAGCGTCAACTGGCGGTCCAGCAGGGCCCCGGCCCGCGCCGCGCCCACCGCGGGCGCGCCCGCGGTCGTCTCGCCGCGCGGCGCCGGCACCTGGGGGGCGCCGGAGAGCCGCTGGAGGCCGTCGAGCAGCCGGGCGAGCCGGGCCGCGCAGGCGTGTTCCCCGGCCAGCGTGGCGGAGAGCCAGGACAGTTCCGTACGCAGCGCCTCGGCCCAGACCGGGTCGAGCAGCGGGCGGAAGGTGTGCAGGGTGGCGCCGATGCGGCGGGCGGCACGGCGCAGCGCCCGCGCGGCCTCCTCGGCGCCGCCGCTGTCGGGCCCCGCCTCGCGGTGCAGCCGGAGCCCGCGCAGGAACTCCCCCGCCTGCGTGTGGAGATAGGGGGACAGGACGTCCCCGGCGGTCTGCGGTCCGGTGGTCGTGTCAGGGCGTGGCACGCCGGCGCCTCCGGGCGTCTATCAGCATCTCCTGTACATGGCGCAGCGGCTGTCCGTCGGCGTCGGCGGCGTGCCGGGTCCACTCGCCGTCCGGGCCCAGGTGCCAGGAGGTGGTGGCGTCCGACATACCGGTCTCCAGGAGCCGGGTGAGAGCCGCGCGGTGGGCCGGGTCGGTGACCCGCACCAGTGCCTCGATGCGGCGGTCCAGGTTGCGGTGCATCATGTCGGCGCTGCCCAGCCACACTTCGGGCTCGCCGCCGTTGCCGAAGGCAAAGAGCCGGGAGTGCTCCAGGAAGCGCCCCAGTATCGACCGCACCCGGATGTTCTCGGAGAGCCCGGCGACGCCGGGCCGGGCGGCGCAGATGCCGCGTACCCAGATGTCGACCGGCACACCGGCCTGCGAGGCCCGGTAGCAGGCGTCGATCACGGCCTCGTCGACCATCGAGTTGACCTTGATGCGGACGTAGGCGGGGCGCCCGGCGCGGTGGTGGGCCGTCTCCTTGTTGATGCGCGAGACCAGGCCGTCGCGCAGGGACTTGGGCGCGACCAGCAGACGGCGGTAGGTCTCGCGGCGCGAGTAGCCCGACAGCCGGTTGAAGAGGTCCGAGAGGTCGGCTCCGACCTGCGGGTCGGCGGTGAGCAGCCCCAGGTCCTCGTAGAGCCGGGCCGTCTTGGGGTGGTAGTTGCCGGTGCCGACGTGCGAGTAGCGGCGCAGGATGTCGCCCTCCTGACGCACCACCAGCGACAGCTTGCAGTGCGTCTTCAGACCGACCAGGCCGTACACCACATGGCAGCCCGACTCCTCCAGCTTGCGGGCCCACTTGATGTTGGCCTGCTCGTCGAAGCGCGCCTTGATCTCGACCAGGACGAGGACCTGCTTGCCGGACTCGGCGGCGTCTATCAGGGCGTCCACGATCGGCGAGTCGCCGGAGGTGCGGTAGAGCGTCTGCTTGATGGCGAGGACGTCGGGGTCGGCGGCGGCCTGCTCCAGGAACGCCTGCACCGAGGTGGAGAACGAGTCGTACGGGTGGTGGAGGAGCACGTCCCGCTCGCGCAGCGCGGCGAAGATGTCCGGCGCGGAGGCCGACTCGACCTCGGCGAGGTCACGGTGGGTGCCGGCCACGAACTTGGGGAACTTCAGCTCCGGCCGGTCGAGGGCCGCGATGCCGAAGAGTCCGGTGAGGTCGAGCGGGCCGGGCAGCGGATACACCTCGGCGTCGCTGATCTTCAGCTCGCGCACCAGCAGGTCCAGGACGTACGGGTCGATGGACTCCTCGACCTCCAGGCGCACCGGCGGCCCGAAGCGGCGCCGCATGAGCTCCTTCTCCAGCGCCTGGAGGAGGTTCTCGGCGTCGTCCTCCTCCACCTCCAGGTCCTCGTTCCGGGTCACCCGGAACATGTGGTGGGCGAGGACCTCCATGCCGGGGAAGAGCTCTTCGAGGTGGGCCGCGATGACGTCCTCCAGCGGTACGTACCGCTGCGGCGAGGCCTCCAGGAACCGCGAGAGCAGCGGCGGCACCTTGACCCGGGCGAAGTGGCGGTGGCCGCTGACCGGGTTGCGCACGACGACCGCGAGGTTGAGCGAGAGCCCCGAGATGTACGGGAAGGGGTGCGCGGGGTCCACGGCCAGCGGGGTGAGGACCGGGAAGATCTGCTGGCGGAAGAGGGTGAAGAGCCGCGCCTGCTCCTTCTCGGTGAGGTCGGGCCAGCGGATGAGGTGGATGTTCTCGTCGGCGAGGGCCGGGGCCACGTCCTGCTGGTAGCAGGCGGCGTGCCGGGCCATGAGCTCGCGCGAGCGGGTCCAGATCAGGTCCAGGACCTCGCGGGGCTGGAGCCCGGAGGCGGACCGGGTGGCCACGCCGGTGGCGATACGGCGCTTCAGGCCCGCCACCCGGACCATGAAGAACTCGTCCAGGTTGGAGGCGAAGATCGCCAGGAAGTTCGCCCGCTCCAGCAGGGGGGTCGCCGGGTCCTCGGCGAGCTCCAGGACGCGCTCGTTGAACGCGAGCCAGCTGCGCTCCCGGTCGAGAAAGCGCCCCGACGGCAGCTCGTCGCCGCCGGGCGCGTCCTCGCGGTCGCGCTCGTAGCCGTCGTACCCGTCGAGATCCGCGTCGATGTCCGGCTCCAGATCGGAGACGGCGGCGGCGAGGGTGTGCGGCCGGTGCGCGGCGATGGAACCGACCGACGGCTGGGTGGTGGGCTGGAGGCGGACCTCGGCGCTTGGCTGCTGGCTCATGAATCCATTGTTCCGCGCTCGGCCGCTCTCAGGCGCGTCGGAGAGCAGGTCGGAGCGGGCAGGGGTGAGCGCCTTGGGGCGGGCGGCGGTCCCGTTCCGGGAGGGTGGCACCTCGGGCTGCATTGAGTGAGCGTCGCAAGCGTGTCTGAATACGCGGTAACGGGGACATGACATGAGGGAATCCGAGGCCTGACGCGGATGTCAGGCCCCTGCGCCCCCATCAGGTGCCCGACCGGCCGCCCACGGCCGGGGGCCGGAC
>NZ_JBJHPC010000622.1:0-4004 GCF_045257485.1 Streptomyces sp. YS-3
GTCCCGGATTCGCCGGGCTTCCCCCACTCCACGCCGCCCTGATCTCCGTCGCCCTGCCCGGCCTCGTCGTCTCGGCCGAGCACGGCCAGCTCACCGGGCACGGGCTGGAGGGGTTCTACCGGCACGGGCGCCGACTGCTCGCGCGCTGTGAGCTGAAGGTGGCCGGGCGGGAGCCGATCGCTCTTCAGGGCAGATCGATATCGGCCGACCGTGCCCGCTTCTTCGCAGTGGTGCGCACCCCCGCCGACAGCGGCCCCGACCCCGAGATCGCCATCGAGCGGCTGCGCCAGGCCGACGGCAGCGAGCGGATCACCCTGCGCAGTTCCTCGCCCCGCCCGCTGCGGCTCCCCGTGGAGATCGCGCTCGGGACGGACCTGGCCGAACTGGGGGCGGTCGCGGCGGGCSGGGCGGGACCCGAACTGCCGGGCAGCGTCCATGGCTCGGGCATGCGCTGGACGGCACCCGGCGCGCACGCGGTGGTGAGCGCCCACCCGTCCCCGGCCGACGCGCTCGCTTCAGCGGGCGTGCTGCGCTGGGACGTGGAGCTGCCCCCGGCCGGTTCGTACACGATCGAGCTGCGCATCCGCACCGACCGCCCCGCCCGCCCGCATGGCCAGGCCGCGACCCATCCGCTGCCGCAGGCCGAGGCGGAGGGCGACGACCCCCGCGTGGGCCCGCTGCTCCGGAACGGCCTGGACGACCTGCGGGCCCTGCTCGTACGGGACCCGGCGCATCCGTTGGACGCGTACGTGGCGGCGGGCGTCCCCTGGCGCACCGGCCCCGCCCCGGCCGAGGCGCTGTGGGCCGCGCGGATGGCCCTGCCGCTCTCCACCCGGCTGGCGGCGGCGACCCTGCGGGCCGTCGCCCGTACGCAACTGAAGGGCGGGGAGCGGGAGTTCGGGCTCATCCCGGGCCCGTCGCGGGACGCGGGACCTCATCTGCCGCCGAGCTGCACCGGCGTGGAAGCCACCCTCGCGTTCCCGGTGGTGCTCGCCGAGGCCCGTCGCTGGGGGCTGGCCGAGGCCGAGGTGGCCGAGCTGCTGCCGACGGCCGAGCGGTGCCTGCGCTGGCTGCGCGCGTGCGCCGGTGAGCACGGGTACCTGGGCGAGCCCGGCCCGGCGGGCGGCCTCGTGCGGGCCGAGACCCAGGCCCACGCCCACCGCGCCGCCGTCCTGGGCGCCGAGCTGCTGCGCGAGTGCGGCAGACCGGGGGCGGAGGAGTGCGCCGCCTGGGCGGCGGGGCTGCGCGAGCGGTTCCGGGAGGAGTTCTGGATCGAGGACCTGGCGGGCGGGCGCCCCGCCGCCGCCCGCACCGCCGACGGCCGCCGGCTGCCACCGCTCGGCGCGGGCGCCGCCCACCTCCTGGACACCGGCCTGCTCGGCGCCGGACGGCTCGCCCCGGGGCTGCTCGACAAGGTGCAGACGGAACAGCTCGCCCGGCTCCTGGGTGCCCCTGCCCTGGACACCGGCTGGGGTCTGCGCGGACTGGGCGCCAAGGAGCCGGGTTACAACCCGTTCGGCCACCGCGCGGGCGCGGTGCGGGTGTACGACACGGCCGTCGCCGTGGCGGGACTCGCCGTCGCCGGGTACGAGAAGGAGGCGAGCGCACTGCTGCGCGGGCTCCTGGACGCGGCCGAGACGTTCGGCTACCGGTTGCCCGAGATGTTCGCGGGGGAGCAGCGCACCGAGGACAGCGCTCCGCTGCCGCACCCGGCCGCGTGCCGCCCGGCCGCCGTCGCCGCGGCCTCGGCGGTCCACCTGCTCACCGCGCTGACGGGGATCCGCCCGGACGCCCCGGCGGGCACGGTCGCCCTCTGCCCCGTACGGTCGGCGCCGCTCGGCGCGGTGCGGCTGTCCGGGCTGAGCGTGGCGGGGGAGCCGTTCGCCGTGCGGGTCAGCAGGCTCGGTGTCGGCATGGTCGAGCAGGCCGCCGACCGGCTCCAGTTGGGAGGCTGAGGGAATGCCGAGTGAATCCGGGACCGGGCGGGAGGCCGCACCGGCCGCCGCGGCGCGGGCGGGGAGCGCCGACGGCGAGAGGTCCGACGCGGTGAGGAGCCGTGGCCGCGCCGCACCGGTGGGGGCCCGTGTGACGGACGGGGAAGAAGGTACGACCGGCCGTGCCCGGGGGCGTGTTTATCGTCAGGGAGACGACTATGATCGCCCCATGTCTCCCTACGACCCGTCGGCCTTCCCGCCCTTCGCCGTGACCGTCGACCTGGTCGTGCTCACCGTGCGTCGCCACGCCCTGTGTGCGCTGGTCGTCCGTCGCGGGGAGCCGCCGTTCCAGGGGCGGTGGGCACTGCCCGGCGGCTTCGTCCGGGGTGACGAGGACCTGTCGGCGGCGGCGGCCCGCGAGCTGACCGAGGAGACCGGTCTGTGCGCCCAGGACCCGGCGGCCACCGCCCCCGCGCCCGGCAACGGTGCCCATCTGGAGCAGCTCGCCACCTACGGCGACCCCCGGCGCGACCCCCGGATGCGGGTCGTCAGTGTGGCGCACCTGGCGCTCGCCCCCGATCTGCCCGCCCCCCGCGCGGGCGGCGACGCGCACAGCGCGCGCTGGGCGCCCGTGGAGGACCTGCTGAGCCAGGAGGGCGGTTTCGGCCGCGAGGACGAGCAGCCCGCCCCGCTCGCCTTCGACCACGCCCGGATCCTCGCGGACGGCGTGGAGCGGGCCCGCTCCAAGATCGAGTACTCGTCGCTGGCCACGGCGTTCTGCCCGGCCGAGTTCACCGTGGGGGAGCTGCGGCGGGTGTACGAGGCGGTGTGGGGGGTCGCGCTCGACCCCCGTAACTTCCACCGCAAGGTGACCGGCACCCCGGGCTTCCTGGTCCCGGCCGGCGGCACCACGACCCGTCAGGGCGGCCGTCCCGCCCAGCTCTTCCGCGCGGGCGGCGCGACCCTGCTGAACCCGCCGATGCTCCGCCCGGAGGTCTGACCCGGCGCAGGCTCGCCGGCCCCGCCCTGTCCCCGGTCGCAGCGGACACGCGCCCGGCGCGGGCACGCGCATGCCCGAGGTTGCATAAAAAGTCCGAAATGTCGCGTTATGTTACTCCGGTACTTGTCCTCCCGCCGTGCCGTCGAGCGGTCTCACCCCCGGGAGAGAAGCGATGCTCCAGGCCATCGGACTCACCAGCACACCCCGTCGTGACCGTCCGCCCGAGGTGGACGACCTGACCTTCGAGGCCCGGCCGGGCCTGATCACAGCCCTGCTCGGCGCCCCGGGCTCCGGCAAGACCATGGCCCTGCGCCTGATGCTGGAGCTCGAACCGGGCCGGGGCATCACCTACTTCCGGGGCCGCCCCCTCCACAAGATCGCCCACCCGGCCCGCGAGGTGGGCACCCTGCTCGGCGATGTGCCGGGCCATCCGGCCCGTACCGTCCGGGGGCAGCTCCGTCTGATGTGCGCGGTCGCCGGGGTCCCGGCCGCCCGCGCCGAGGAGATGCTCCACGTCGTCGGCCTCGACGGCCTGGGGGACCAGCGGCTCGCCACTCTCTCGCTCGGCATGGACCGCAGGCTGGGCCTGGCCGCCGCCCTCCTCGGCGACCCGCACACCCTGGTCCTCGACGAGCCCGCCGAGGGCCTCTCGCCGCGCGAGAACAGCTGGTTGTACGGGCTGTTGCGCGGCCACGCCCAGCAGGGCGGCACCGTGCTGTGCACCTTCGCCGACCCCAAGGAGGCGGCCCGGGTGGCCGACCGGGTCGTGACCATCGACGGGGGCCGCCTCGTCGCGGACCAGCCGGTGACGGACTTCTCCCGCACCCGGCTGCGCCCCCGGGTGGCCGTCGCCACCCCGCACGCCGCCCGTCTGGGGTCCCTGGTCGGACGCGAGGCCCGGGCCGCGCGCCGCTCGGTCGAGGTGGTCACGGAGGACGGCAGCCACCTCTCCGTCTACGGCGCGAGCTGCGCCGAGGTCGGCGAAACGGCGTTCCGCCACGGCGTGCTCGTCCACCGTCTCACCGACGAGGTAGCCGACACCGGCCCGGCGGAGCCGGCCCCCCGCCCCG
>NZ_JBJHPC010000623.1:0-3993 GCF_045257485.1 Streptomyces sp. YS-3
CTCCAGCACTGCGCCGGGTTCCCGCTCCTCTGCCTGGTGCTGATCTCACTGGTGTGGGTGTTCCCCGGGCGACTGCCGTGACCCACGCTCCGCCCGCACCCCAAGTCGTCAGGCTTCGCGCGCGGCAGTCCGGGCGGATCGGCTTCCGCTGCGGTCCGCACGCTCCGCCTCCCCCATAGCTGGTCGCCTCCTGGCCGCGTCGTGGATGCGGGATCTCGACCACGACCAGGAGGCGACCAGCTATGGGGGAGGCGGAGCGTGCGGACCGCAGCGGAAGCCGATCCGCCCGGACTGCCGCGCGCGAAGCCTGACGACTTGGGGTGCGGGCGGAGCGTGGGTCACGGCAGTCGCCCGGGGAACACCCACACCAGTGAGATCAGCACCAGGCAGAGGAGCGGGAACCCGGCGCAGTGCTGGAGGTAGTGCTGCCAGAACGGCAGCGGCCCCCGAGGCGGAGCCGCTGGCGCTCCGGCCTGGCGGCGTGCGGCCCATACGGAGCGGGCCAGGAGTACCGCGTACAGAGGCAATAGGCCATAGGTGAACAAGGTGCGGACGATCATGATCCTGGAGTGCGTAGTGGGGGGCGGGGAGAGTGGTCATCGCGGTGCACCCGCCTCGGTGTCGGCCTCGGTGCGGCAGACCAGGCGTATGCCCCAGCCGTAGAGCCACACCTCAAGTCCGCGTCGCCCCCACTGCGGCTCATCCACGCAGATCTGCGGGACCAGGTCGCTGGCCGACTCGACTGTGAGCAGCGTGATCCACTTGCCTTGGATCAGCCGCTGGAGACGCTGCCAGCCCGGCCGCTCCCACAGCGGCCAGTCCGACAAGCCCCGGTCGTGATGGAACCAGCAGACGTTCCCGCCGTACACCTCGGCCGTTCTCCCGAGTCGCGCGTGAATCGGTTTGACGTCGGTGCCCTGGGGAGCGCAGGTGTAGGTCGCGGCCGACACGCGGAGGGCTTCGACCCTCGTCGTGAGGCTGCGCAGTATCCGGACGTACGAGCTGCTTGGCCGGCCTCGGTCGATCGGCTCCATCTCCAAGAGCTGACGCGCTTGGGCGACGGCTGCTGCCAGCTCCGGCGGAGGATCGAGCCTCAACTCCAGCGTTCGGAGCAGGCTCTCGATCCGCTGTCGGCCCTCGCGCATCGCGTTGGACCGCAGCCGGTAGGTGATCAGGTTTAGGGCTGCGAAGTCACCCGCGCTGCTCGCTGACTGGTCGAGGAGAGCGGTCGCCTGCGTCAAAGGGAGCTGGACCTTCATTGCCCACTTCCCTTCTGCCCTGGGCGTGATTCACGGCCGCTGGCCTTGACGGTGGTGACCTCGCGTAGAACTGCGAAGTGGGTCTTACTCAACTGCCACCAACTCGACCTATCCAGAGCAGGATTGATGCTCTAATGAGGCATCGCTGATGCAAGTAGGGGCATGACCTGGCTGTATCTGTGAACTGGGCTCGATGGACTGGGAGCAACGTCATGGGGCAAAGGAGGTATCGCCTCGCTGAGCGCCGTAAGACGGTCGGGATGACTCAGGAGGCCCTTGCCGATCGCCTCGGTGTGGACCGGAGCACGGTGGTGCGTTGGGAAGCGGGTACTGGATCCCCCCAGCCCTGGCAGCGCCCCCGGCTAGCCGCCCAGTTGCGCGTGAACGCTCTGGAGCTCGAAAGTCTGCTCACGGAGCCGATCGACGAGTCTGATTTTGATCAGCAACGCCGCGAACATGCCCTACGCCACCCAGCCAAGGTCGATATGGGCACCGTTGGGGAGCTGCGACGGGAGTTTGACGAACTGGCCGAGCGATACGACCAGGTGCCCTCGGCGAGTCTTCTCGCGAGAGGCGGAGAGCAGCTCAGCCACCTCACCTTCCTCGCGCGGGAAGCGCGCGGCGGCCGTGTACAGCGTGAACTGATGTCCATCCAGGCTGACGCGTCAGTGCTGATGGGCCAGTTGGCATGGGATGCGTCTCAGCGGCGAGACCAGGATACGGCCAGGAACTACTACGATCAGAGTGGCCAGATCGCACGTCGGCTCCGCGATCACACCCTGGAGGCCCGAGCTCTGCTCCGCACCAGTTACGTCGCCTTGTATGGGGCACAGCAGGATCCGAGAACTGGACTTGGTCTGGCGTTGCAAGCAGCTGAGACAGCCCGATTGACCAGCCCGGGCGTAACTGGCTTGGCCCTCCTTCACGCAGGTGAGGCACACGCGATGCTCGGAGAAGAGCGTGCCTTCGAACGCACTCTCAAGCAGGCTGAGCAAGTACTCGAAAAGTCAGACGCCACAGACGCCGCCGTAGGACTTGTCTCGTCCACCCAGATCGGACGCCTCTCCGGCTCCTGTTACCTGTCCCTAGGACAGCACCGTCGTGCCCAGCTGATCCTGGAGGCCACTGCCGCTGAGCTGCAAGATCGAAAGAAGTCGCGCGCCATCGTGCTGGGCAACCTTACGCTGGCCTACATCCGACAACATGAGCTTGACGCGGCAGTGGAGACCTTGGGAGAGGCAATCGCGGAGCTTGAGGAGACCCGCGGCGGCGGAGGTATGAATCTCGTCTTCGGTGCCGCCCGTGAACTTCGCCCGTGGAGACAAGAACCGATCGTTGCGGATGTCCACGACCGGCTTCTGGCGCTCATGATGGCCGCATAACTAATGAGGAGGAGCCCTGTGCCGCTCGTGCACGACGAAGAGAAGCAACTGGTCCGAAGGGCGGTATGGGAGGCACTCGACACGGCCGGGGCGGTACACGATGAGACAGCACACGGTCGTATCCCCAACTTCGTTGGGGCCGAGGCAGCAGCTCGACGCTTGGCCGAGCTCGACATCTGGAAGACCGCGAGCGTTGTCAAGTCTGTTCCTGACAAAGCACAGCTGCCCGTACGGAGTCTCGCTTTGAAAGCGGGCAAGCTTGTGTACATGGCGGTGCCGAAGCTAGCGACGCGTCAGCCCTTCTACCTGCTCGACCCGCGCAAGCTCTCCGCTCCGCACGATATCGCTGCTTCGAGCAAGCATGCGGCGACTGTGGCCCCCACCGTTGACGTGGATCAACTCCTTCCCATTGACGTCATCGTCTTGGGTAGCGTTGCCGTCAATCGTGCAGGGGTCCGGATCGGCAAGGGGGCTGGCTACTCAGACCTTGAGTTCGCTTTGCTCGCAGAGGCCGGACTCATTCGACCCGACACGGTGGTCATCACAACGGTCCACTCGCTGCAGGTGATCGACGGTTCGATTCCAGCAACGGATCACGACGTCAACGTGGACCTGGTGGTCACTCCCGACGAGGTCATCGAGTGCACGACGCCGCACCGCCCGGCGGGCATCCTGTGGGATCACCTCGATGAGGAAAAGATCTCTTCGATCCCCACGCTGCTGGCCCGCAGTCGGAGCCGCACGGAGGATCCGCAGTGTTCGTAGCACCTCGACGGCGCTCACTGTCCCGAGTCGCCTCGGGTGGCCGGCTCGCGTGCGCGGGGCGGCTCCATGAAACCCGCAGGAACGCGGAGGCGGGGCCGATGATGGACCCGTAGCGGGCGGTGACCTGGTCAAGGACCCGCTCGGCACGCAGCTGGGCCTCGCGCAGACGGTCAATGCTGAGCTGAGTAGGCAAGGACGGCGACCGAAACCCCCACGACTCTCATATCCCAGCCCACGCTGCGCCTACACCCTGCCCAGTGCCGCAACACCGGCAACTTGCTTAGCACAACCCCCTGCGGGCACCACCTAGACAGCAGCCCCGATCTCGAACAATCCCCGGCGACCGCCCCGCTCCGCAGCTCCTCGTCCTGCACAGCCGGCTGGCTGAGGCCGCCGCCGCGCCCAGCAGCGGTGAGCCCCCCAACCGCCTCTTCACCGATCTGCGCCTGGTGCTCCTGTCCATGTCCCTGACCTGGCCTGCCGCCTGCGAACACGTCACCGGCACCGACATGATCGACCAGGTCGACAGCCACATCACCGCCGAACGGCGGCCCTGGCGCAGCGTCGATGCCCCGCCCACCGACCCC
>NZ_JBJHPC010000624.1:0-3989 GCF_045257485.1 Streptomyces sp. YS-3
GGGGTCGGGGTCGGTGCGGGCGTTGCCCGCGTTCTCGTAGCGCTCGTACGGGAGCCCCGCCGGGCCGTTGTCGGCCTCACTGGCGGTGATCTTGGCGCCGTCGGGGGCCTCGCCGGTCGCGGGGGCGCCCCGGTAGGCGGCCCAGAGCGCGAAGGCGGGCGCGGCCACGACCGTGGCCACCACCGTGGTGGTCACGGCACGCGCGCGCAGCCGGTCCCGGCGGGCCGCCCGGTCCTTGGGGTCCATCGGGAAGCCGGACCGGTCGAAGCGGGGGCCGCTGCCGCGGGTCCGGGGGACGTGGAGCATCGCCGCGTACGCCTCCGCGCGCGGGGCCTCGACCAGCGGCAGGGCGGCCGGGGTGACCGAGGAGCCCGGCCAGGGTCCGGCGGCGCCCGCGCGCTCGGCGGCGCGGCGGCAGCGCGGGCAGTCGTCGACGTGCCGGACCAGCTCGCGGCGGAGGGCGGCCGAGAGCAGCACCTCGTGGTCGCCGATGAGCCGGGCCACCGCCGGGCAGCCGCCGGTCTCGACGACGGCCAGCGCGGCCCGGGTCCGCTCGACCTCGCAGGCGCCGGCGGCGAGCAGCTCGCGGGCGGCCGGGTAGCTCATGCCGAGGACGGCGGCGACCTCGCGCGGGCCGAGCCGGTGGCGGACGGCGAGCTCCAGGGCCTCGCGCTGCTCGGGTGTGGTGCCGGCGGCCTCGGGCCAGGCGAGCAGCGCCAGTTCGCGGTGCCGGCGCTCGGCCTCCTCGGGGGCGGGCGAGGCGGCGGGGTCCTGCTCGGAGGGCTGCGGGCGGCCGGTGTGGGCGCCCTTGCGCGCGCGTCTGCGCTCGGCGAGCTTGCGCAGACAGGACCAGCGCGCCAGCGCGTACAGCCACGCCTTGCGCTCGGCCTCGGGGTCGGGGCAGCGCGCGTGCTGCCGCTCGGAGACGGCCAGGACGTCACCGAGGGCGTGGACGGCCTCGTCGTGGTCGCAGAGCACGGACAGGCAGTACGTGAACAGGCCGTCGAGATACGCCTCGTAGCGCGCGGGCGGGCGCTGGGTCAACGTCCGGGGCGCGCCGCGCTGGGCCCGGTGTGCGCCGGTGGTGTGCGTGGGGTGATCCAGACCGCTGCTCTTCACCCGGCGAAGGTAGGCGCAGGATCCCGTGTCCTTCGTGCCGCTTGAGCACTTTTACTCCTTACGGGTGAATGTATCCCTCAAAAGGGGACAGGAACCTTGCCTTCCATCGCGGAGGCTTGCCTTCCCCGGTGCGGAACGTTGCCTTCCTCCATGTGGGGGAACGCCCTACGGCCTTGTGGGGGAACGGCCCGCGGCGGCGGACGCGGGCCGCGCGGGGCCGCCGCCGGGCGGCGCTGTCAGTGGCCGCCGCTACGGTGACGTCATGGCTACCCGTACGAAATCCGCGAAGGACCGGCCGTCCTACCGCTGCACCGAATGCGGCTGGACGACCGCCAAGTGGCTCGGCCGCTGCCCCGAGTGCCAGGCCTGGGGGACGGTCGAGGAGTACGGCGCGCCCGCGGTGCGGACGACGGCCGCGGGCCGGGTCTCCACCGCCGCGCTGCCGATCGGCCAGGTGGACGCCCGCCAGGCCACCGCCCGCTCGACCGGCGTCGCCGAGCTGGACCGCGTCCTCGGCGGCGGGCTCGTGCCGGGCGCGGTGGTGCTGCTCGCCGGGGAGCCGGGCGTCGGCAAGTCCACGCTGCTGCTCGACGTCGCCGCCAAGGCGGCCCGCGAGGAGCACCCCACGCTGTATGTGACGGGTGAGGAGTCCGCGAGCCAGGTCCGGCTGCGGGCCGACCGGATCAACGCCCTCAACGACCATCTGTACCTGGCGGCGGAGACGGACCTCTCCGCGGTCCTGGGCCATCTGGACGCGGTCAAGCCGTCCCTGCTCGTCCTCGACTCCGTACAGACGGTGGCCTCTCCGGAGATCGACGGGGCGCCCGGCGGCATGGCGCAGGTGCGCGAGGTGGCGGGCGCGCTGATCCGGGCGTCCAAGGAGCGCGGGATGGCGACGCTCCTGGTCGGCCATGTGACCAAGGACGGGGCTATCGCGGGCCCCCGTCTGCTCGAACACCTCGTGGACGTGGTCCTCTCCTTCGAGGGCGACCGGCACGCGCGCCTGCGCCTGGTGCGCGGCGTGAAGAACCGGTACGGGGCGACGGACGAGGTGGGCTGCTTCGAGCTGCACGACGAGGGCATCACGGGCCTGACCGACCCCTCGGGCCTCTTCCTCACCCGTCGGGACGAGCCCGTGCCGGGTACGTGTCTGACGGTGACCCTGGAGGGCCGCAGGCCCCTGGTGGCCGAGGTCCAGGCGCTCACCGTGGACTCGCAGATCCCCTCGCCCCGGCGCACCACCTCCGGCCTGGAGACCTCCCGGGTCTCGATGATGCTGGCGGTCCTGGAGCAGCGCGGGCGGATCACGGCGCTGGGCAAGCGCGACATCTACAGCGCCACCGTCGGCGGCGTGAAGCTCTCCGAGCCCGCGGCGGACCTGGCGATCGCCCTCGCGCTGGCGTCGGCGGCGAGCGACACCCCGCTGCCGAAGAACCTGGTGGCGATCGGTGAGGTGGGGCTCGCGGGCGAGGTCAGAAGGGTCACGGGCGTCCAGCGCCGGCTGGCCGAGGCCCACCGGCTGGGGTTCACGCACGCGCTGGTGCCGTCCGACCCCGGGAAGGTCCCGGCCGGTATGAAGGTCACGGAAGTCGCCGACATGGGGGACGCGCTGCGGGTGCTGCCGCGCGGGCGTCGGGCCGAGGCCCCGCGGGCGGAGGAGGAGCGCCGGTAGACTTTGCCGTCGAACGTCTGCGACCGGAGGAGTGCAGTGGCAGCCAACGACCGGGCAGCGGGATCCGGAAAGTCCGGCACAGGCTCCGGCAACGAAGCGCTGATGCGTGCCGCGCTGAGCGCGGTCGCGCCCGGCACCGCACTCCGTGACGGCCTGGAGCGCATCCTGCGGGGCAACACGGGCGGCCTGATCGTCCTCGGCCTCGACAAGACGGTGGACTCGATGTGCACGGGCGGCTTCGTCCTGGACGTCGAGTTCGCCGCGACGCGCCTGCGCGAGCTGTGCAAGCTGGACGGCGCGCTGGTCCTGGACAAGGACATCACCAAGATCCACCGGGCCGGGGTCCAGCTGGTCCCCGACGCGGGCATCCCCACCGACGAGACGGGCACCCGCCACCGCACGGCGGACCGGGTCTCCAAGCAGTGCAACTTCCCGGTGGTCTCGGTCTCGCAGTCCATGCGCCTGATCGCGCTGTACGTGAACGGGGAGCGCCGGGTCCTGGAGGAGTCGGCGGCGATCCTCTCGCGGGCGAACCAGGCGCTGGCGACGCTGGAGCGCTACAAGCTGCGCCTGGACGAGGTGGCCGGCACGCTCTCCGCCCTGGAGATCGAGGACCTGGTGACGGTCCGGGACGTCACGGCCGTCGCCCAGCGCCTGGAGATGGTCCGCCGGATCGCCACGGAAATCGCCGAGTACGTGGTGGAGTTGGGCACCGACGGCCGGCTGCTCTCGCTCCAGCTCGACGAGCTGATCGCGGGCGTCGAGCCCGAGCGGGAGCTGGTGGTCCGGGACTATGTGCCGGAGCCGACGGCGAAGCGCTCGCGGACGGTGGCCGAGGCGCTGACGGAGCTGAACGACCTCACCCACGCGGAGCTGCTCGAACTGCCCATAGTGGCGAGAGCGCTGGGCTACAGCGGATCGCCCGAGACGCTCGACTCCGCGGTCTCGCCCCGCGGGTACCGCCTGCTGGCCAAGGTGCCCCGGCTGCCGGGCGCGATCATCGAACGCCTGGTGGAGCACTTCGGCGGCCTCCAGAAGCTGCTGGCGGCGTCGGTGGACGACCTCCAGACCGTCGACGGGGTCGGCGAGGCGCGGGCGCGGAGCGTGCGCGAGGGGCTCTCGCGGCTGGCGGAGTCGTCGATCCTGGAGCGGTACGTGTAGGTGCGTGCGGGTGCGTGCGGGTGGGGTGCACCTGGTG
>NZ_JBJHPC010000625.1:0-3988 GCF_045257485.1 Streptomyces sp. YS-3
TCCCGAAGGCCTCCGGCGGTGGTCGGTCGCCCGCGGGTGGGCGGGGGGCTGGYCGCGCAGTTCCCCGCGCCCCTGGGCAACTCCGGCCGCTGCACCCGTCCGGGAAGTCGGTCCCGTCAGAACAGGCGGAGCTTGTCGTCCTCGATGCCGCGCAGTGCGTTGTAGTCCAGCACCACGCACCCGATCTGCCGGTCCGTCGCCAGCACCCGCGCCTGCGGCTTGATCTCCTGCGCCGCGAACACCCCCCGTACGGGAGCCAGGTGCGGATCGCGGTTCAGCAGCTCCAGGTAGCGCGTGAGCTGCTCGACGCCGTCGATCTCACCGCGCCGCTTGATCTCCACCGCCACCGTCCCGCCGGACGCGTCCCGGCAGAGGATGTCGACGGGGCCGATCGCCGTCGGGTACTCGCGGCGGATCAGGGTGTACCCCTCGCCCAGCGTCTCGATCCGGTCCGCGAGCAGTTCCTGGAGGTGCGCTTCCACGCCGTCCTTGATGAGGCCCGGGTCCACACCCAGCTCGTGGGACGAGTCGTGGAGGATCTCCTCCATCGTGATGATGAGCTTCTCGCCCGCTTTGTTCACGACGGTCCAGACGTCGACGCCGTCCGCGGTCCCCTCCTTGAGGGTGCAGGGCGGAGACATCCAGTTGAGGGGCTTGTACGCCCGGTCGTCCGCGTGAATGGAGACGCTGTTGTCCGCCTTCACCAGGATCAGCCTGGTGGCGGAGGGCAGATGGGCGGTGAGGCGGCCCGCGTAGTCGACGGAGCAGCGGGCGATGACGAGACGCATGGTCGGCAACGCTACTCGAATCCCCCCGCCGAACGCGATTCGTCCGGCAAAGCACTGTTCGTTATTGGCCGGTTACGTGCCAAGTACCTGTCGCAGCCACCATGCCGCGCCTACCGTGTAAGCGGGAGGTCGTCGGTCAGGCACACAGCGTGGCCGACTTCGTTCCCTTCCCTGGCCGTAAGACCCCCTCCCCGGGGTCGCGAGAGGAGAAACCATGTCGCTCGACGTCTCACCGGCCCTACTCGAACAGGCCGAGCGAGGCGAGGTCGACGAAGCTGACTTCGTCGACTGCGTCCGGACCTCACTGCCGTACGCGTGGGAGATGATCAGCTCTCTGGTGGCCCAGCTGAAGGTGGACGGTGGCGAGTTCGCCGACAACCAGACGCCTCCGCCGGACGAGCAGGCGCGCGGTCAGCTCCTTCGCGCGCTCGCGAGTGACGCCATCCGCGGTGCGCTGCAGCGGCACTTCGGTGTCCGCCTGGCGTTCCAGAACTGCCACCGCGTGGCGGTCTTCCCGCTGGACCCGTCGGTCGACGAGCGGCTCGCCCGCTTCACCTCGATCCGGGGGCAACTGCTCAATCAGTCTCCGGAGTTGAGGGACTGCTGAGGTCTTCGCCGCCGCTCCGCATCGCGGGAGGTGCAACTGATGCGGAGCGGGGGCTCTTCGGCCCCGGCCCCTCGCGCCCCCTCGGGCGCCTTCCCCCTCGGGCCCTCTCACCCCAGCAGCGGCAGCACGTCCGCGCCGAGCCTTCGTACGTTCTCCTCCGTCGCGGCCAGGTCCCCCGACCCCTCCACCAGGAAGGCGAAGCGCGTGATGCCGGTCTTCTCCGCCGTCGCCGCGATGCGGTCCGCCGCGAGCCGCGGGGTGCCGACGGGGTGGAGGGCGCAGAGCAACTCCGTGTACTGCACCGGGTCGCGCATGGCCCGGTGGCGGCCGTCGACCGTCACATGCGCGTCGAGCCCCTGCTTCAGCCAGCCCGGCATCGCCTTCAGCAGGGTCTCGGCCGCCTGGGAGCTGTTGTCCTCGATCTGCGCCACCCCGGCCGACACATGCGGCGCGGCGGCCACCGCCTCCGGCGCCACCCCGGACGCCAGCGCGTGCGACCTCCACAGCGCGACCATCTCCGCCTTCTCCTCGTCGCCGCAGTGCATCCCGAGCAGCATCGGCAGACCGCGCCCGGCCGCCAGCCGCACGCTCTTCGGCGAGGTGCACGCCACGATGACCTCGGGGCCGGCCGGACCGTCCACGAGCGACTCCTCGGGCCTCGGCACCACCGGGACCTCCCGGAAGACGAAACGTTCTCCCATGGAGGCCACCCGGGGCTCGGACAGCCATCTCAGCAGCAGGTCCAGCGACTCCCCGAAGCCCTCCTCGTACGCCCGCAGGCCCGCGCCGAAGACCTCCAGGTCGACCCAGGGACCGCCCCGGCCGACCCCCAGCGAGAACCGGCCGCCGGACGTCACGTGCAGCAGCGCCGCCTGCTCGCCCAGCGCCACCGGGTGCGCGCTCGGCAGTACGCTGACCGCCGTCCCGACACGGATCCGGCGGGTGCGCCCGAGCAGCAGCGCCGCCAGCGTCACCGCCGAGGGACACACCCCGTACGGGACGAAGTGGTGCTCGGCGAGCCACACCGAGTCCAGGCCCGCCTCCTCGGCCACCTCGGCGGACCGCACCGCCCGGTGCAGCGCCTCCCCCTGGCCCTGGCCCGGGAATTGGGCCGCCAGTACAAAAGTTCCGACACGCATCGCCTTCATGCCTCCTCGCGGCCGACGCGGCTCCCCCTCTTACCGGCAACAACGTCTGACAAGTGCCAAGGGCACGGCCCGAAGCGAACTTCTTGCGATAGTCCGGTAAGTGTCCCCCGTACGAGTTACCGTGCCGCCCCTGTTCGGCTCGGGTACCCGGGGCAAGTACCTCTACGCTGGAGGCAGCCCGTCCGCCCGGCCCCGTGAGGTGTTTCCGTGTCCCCGCGCCGCAACCGCCCCAAGGGCGGCGACCAGCCGACCGCACCGACCGGCGGGTCGGGGGACCGCTTCGGCCTCCAGCGCACCGAGACGTACCAGGGCGAGGAGTGGTCCGTCCGGCACGTCGCCGGCGCGAGCGCCCAGGGCAAGCGCTACCGCTGCCCCGGCTGCGACCAGGAGATCCCCTCCGGCGTCCCGCACGTGGTGGCCTGGCCCGAGTACGGCGGTGTCGACGACCGCCGCCACTGGCACAAGGCCTGCTGGAACGCGAAGGACCGCCGCACCAGCAGGGTGCAGCGGTCCAGGAACGCGCCCAGGTACTAGGAAGCCAGGCGGCGGGGAGCCGGCCCTCACACGTCCCGGCTGTTCAGCGCCGCGAACGCGCCGCCGAGCGCCGCCGCCGTGACGGCGCCCAGGATCAGCAGCGGGGTCCAGCCGGTGGGGCCCGAGTCGCTCACCGTGGAGCCGTAGAAGACGGCCAGCTGACTGGGGATCGAGTACTCGAACAGGGCGTTGCGCACCGACTCCAGCGACGGCGAGAACATGAACAGGGCCAGCACCAGCGGCAGCAGCACCAGGCCGATCATGACCGTGATCGCGCCGGCCGAGTGCCGGATCAGCGCGCCGACCGCGAGCGCGAGCAGGCCGAGCGTGGAGATGTACAGGGCGACGCCGACCGTCGCCTTGAACAGCTCGGAGCCGGTGGGCTGCGTGCCCGCGTCCACCATCCCCATCTGCGCCAGCGCCACCAGACCGGTGGTGAGCGTGACGATGACGAAGGACAGCAGGAAGAAGACGATCGACTTGGCGGCGAGGATTCGGGCCCGGCTGGGGCACGCCGTCAGCGTGGTGCGGATCATGCCGGTGCCGTACTCGGAGGCGATGGTCAGCACGCCGAGCGTGATCACACAGATCGAGCCGAGCAGTACGCCGTAGAAACCGAGGGAGAGCAGCGGGGTGTCCCCGAGGTTGGAGTCGGAGGCGTTGACCGCGACGGCGGCGAGCAGTCCGATGCCGATCACGAGCACGACGAGCACACCGAGGGTCCACATCGTGGAGCGCACCGAGCGGATCTTCGTCCACTCCGAGGCGATCGCGTCGCCGAGGGAGGCGGGCCGCACCGGGATCGGCGAGGTGTACGTCCCCAGGGGCGCGCCCGGTGCCTGCTGCTGGTAGGGGGTGGTCATCGGGCGTCCTCGGGCTTGGTCAGGGAGGGAGCGGTCGCGGGGGCGGCC
>NZ_JBJHPC010000626.1:0-3972 GCF_045257485.1 Streptomyces sp. YS-3
GGACGGGGGCGGTCCGTCTCTCGACGGCGGGCCGGTCCGTCGCTGGACGGGCGCGGATCGCCGTCCCGGTCCCCGTGCCGCCCCGCCGAAGGCCCCGCATCCGGTGACCCCGGTCACATTTCCCCTGTTAGGGGCACATCGCGCCTGCCGGGCCCACTCCCCCGCCGCTGCCCCACCAGGGGCGTTTCCGCAGGTCAGAGCGGGTGTGGCCAATGGATTTCGCGTGACGGCGCAGGTCATGTAATGTTGTTCCCGCAACGCCGACCGGGAAGAAAAAAACCGGGAAGCAACGCAACAAGCACTCGTAGCTTAACGGATAGAGCATCTGACTACGGATCAGAAGGTTGCAGGTTCGAATCCTGCCGAGTGCACAGCAAGCCAGAGGCCCCGGACGAAAGTCCGGGGCCTCTGGCGTTTCCTGGTCGCGTGCGGGCCAGGGCGCCGGAACGGGATTACGCGCGCACGAGCCCGACCGAGCAGGACGGCGCCCGCATGGCGGACGCGGGCGCACTCAGGTGGCCGGGAGTTGGTAGGCGAGTACGAAGGCGTCGGCGGCCATGACGGTGTCGCAGACTTCGACGGCGCGGTCTTCGGTGTCGTACGCGGTACGGATCAGGTGGATCACAGGGACACCGGGCGCGAGCTGGAGCATGCGGACCTCTTGTGGGGAGGGCATACGGGCGCGGATCTCCTCGTCGAAGTGGTCGAGGCGGTGGCCCTTCTCCTCCAGGCGGGCATAGATCCCGCCGGGGCCGGGGTTGGGTTCGGCGATCTGGGTGCCGCGTGCGATGTCGAGGGGCAGGTACGAGGTCGCGAACTCGACCGGGCGTCCGTCGATGAGATAGCGGCGCCGACGGGCGAGGACCTTGCGCGGGGAGCCGAGGCGGGCGGCGACGTCCTGCGAGGGCTTCTCCTCCTTCACCTCCAGGCCGTCGACCTCGGAGTGCACGCCTGCGGCTTCCGCCTCCACGGTGAAGGCGGACTTGCCCTGATCGCGGTGGCGGCGGGCGAACCGGTCGGAGGCAAGGCGGCGTACGGGCGGACGGGGCCGTACGAAGACGCCCTTGCCGTGCTCGGAGACGGCGAGTCCCTCGCCCTGGAGGATCGAGAGGGCGTTGCGAACGGTCATGCGGGATACGCCGTAGTGCTCGACGAGTTCGGTTTCGGAAGGAAGCTTGTCGCCTTCGCGGAAGCGACCCTTGTCGATGGATTCGCGCAGGTGGTCGGCGATCTGGCGGAAGACGGCGCGGTCGCTCGTCGGGTCCAGCGCGCCCAGAAGGCCGAACGGGAGAGCCATGCGCGTACTCCTTTAGATATCTAGACGAGCAGGTGACCTGGATCGCTATGGTGAGGAGCCTAGCCAGACCCGGGAGGGCCGAGGAACGTGAGCATTGATCGCCCGCACTCTGTCAGCGTCGCCGGCGTCATCGTCGACGACGCGGGCCGCGCGCTTGTGATCAAGCGGCGCGACAACGGTAAGTGGGAGCCGCCCGGCGGCGTGGTCGAACGCGAGGAATCCCTTCCCGATGCCCTGCAACGCGAAGTCCTGGAAGAGACGGGCATCAAGATCGCGCTCCCGGCGGTGTTGACCGGCGTGTACAAGAACATGACCGGCCTGATCGTCTCTTTGGTCTTCCGCTGCGAAGCCATCGACGGCGCTCCCACGGTCGGCGACGAGACCCGTGCACTGCGTTGGGTCACCCGCGAGGAAGTGGTCGAGCTCGCCGACGAGGCGTACGCGATCCGCGTCCTGGACGCGCTGGATCGCATGTCTCCGCCGGCCGTCCGCGCACACGACGGCGTTCGACTCATCTAGCACGAGCCCCGTGAAAACCCGGTCCACGGGCCGCCTACCTGCATGGATAACTTGTATGGACGAGTATATGAGTGAAGCGGCGTCGGGAGTCTGGGGGCTGATCTGCCCAGGTTCCCTAAAGGAGGTGGCCCGCGCGCGGCGCTGGACTCGGGATGTCCTACGGGGTCACCCGTGCGTAGACGACGCAGAGCTGGTCGTCAGCGAGCTGGGGACGAATGCGTTGACGCATACGGCCGGGGATGCGCTGCGGGTGATGCTGACAGTCACCGAGGGCCGGGTCGCTGTGGCGGTCACGGACTCCGGCGGGAGACCGGAGGGTCCGAGGGTCACCGAGGCGACGGAAGAGGCGATTCATGGGCGGGGGTTGAGCATTGTCATGGTGCTTGCGAGCCGCTTGGCGGTGACGGGGGGCGAGGCGGGGCGCACGGTGACTGCGGAGCTCCTGTGCTGAGGGGGTCGGGGTTCCTGTGCGAGTTCTCGGCCGAGCACCGGGACACGGGGAGCGCGTCAATGCCGCCGTCCTGGAGGTCGACTCGGTCGAGCAGGCGGTGCGCTGGATGCGGATCGCGGTGCGGACAGCGCTGCCGGGGTTCGAGGGGGAGGCGCTGCGGGTGGCGCGGGGGTTCCTGGCGGATGGCCGGAAGGTGGAACGGGAGCTTCGCGAGAAGCAGTTGACGACGCTGACCCTGGTGCAGGGCCCCCTGGCCATGGTGTGGCTGGTGAGCCCGATAGCGGCGGGCGAGCACCAACGGATCTGCGTATGGCCATGGGCTTGAGCCTGTGCCCTGAGTAACAACTTTCTCTACAGGTTCAAGGCGGCTCGCTCCGCTCCCCGCACGCGGCCCGTCCCCCGGCCGGGCCTGCGCTCCTGTCTCCGCCCCGCTCTGGCCCGGCCGGCGCCCGTGCCGCGCGCATGGCGATCAGCAGCCTGATGTCAGCGAAGGGGTGCGCCGTGGCTAGGGCGGTCGGCTCCAAGGCTTTCGGCAGCCACCATGAGGCGAGTCTCTAAGATCACGGCCCCAGATCGGGCTATTGCGGGAAAGCTAGGTGCTGCCCGATTCGCGGCCAGCGTATGGAGCCATGATCACTCACTCCATGGCAGCTCCCGCCCAAAGCCGCTGCGCCGACCTTGGCTAGAAGGTAACTGGCTGATTTCTAGTTGTGGTTGGGGTGGGTGTCGTATAGTGGGCACGCAGGGCAAGATGCGCACGCCCAAGCCGCTGCTGTATGTGCCTATGCCGCATGATGGCTCCGTCGGCTGAAGGTCTCTCGGGGCCCGCCTAGGTGAATCCTGTCCGGAAACGATCAGATCCGGCGGGAAGCATAGGCCCCGCTTGCGAGGAGATCTCGTGACTCAGCGACAGAACACTGCTCAGAAGAAGGCGCGTGCCTTGACCAAGGCCGACGGGCGTGTCCGCTACACCGACGCGCTGGCGCAGTTCTCGACGCCGCCGTGCCGCCCCGTAAAGACCGTCCCTGCCAGCGGTGACTTGTATCAGCTAGCTGTGAGCCTGCAAAAGCTCGCCGAGGCGCAGCGTCAGACGGCAGCCAGGATGATGGCGCCGGTCATCAAGGCCCAGAACCAGCGACTCACCGAGCTTGTGCCGGCTCTCCGGGTGCAGGCGTTCGACGTGGCCAGGATGATGGCGCCGGTCATCGAACAGCAGCGCAAGTACGCAGGCTTCGTCGCAGCCCAGCAGAAGCTTGCCGCCCGGATGATGGAGCCCTTCTTCGCGGCTCAGGGCCAAGCCCTGGTGAAGGGGCTCGGCCCGCACATCTCCCGGCTTGCACGCTCGGCTGACATCAGCGACTAATACCAACCGCGATCACCGTCGACGGTCGCTGGCGAACTCGATCAGTCGATGGAGTCGACTGCGGTACAGCAGCCCCATACCGCAACCCCAGCAACCACCCTCATCCGGCACCCCTCTCCCGGGATCCGACAGCAACCGCTATGACCGTCCCTGACCGTTCCGGCTAGAGCTACGGATCAGAAGGTTGCAGGTTCGAATCCTGCCGAGTGCACAGCCGGAAGGCCCCCTGGAGAGATCCAGGGGGCCTTTCTCGTGTGCTCGTTTGTCCACAGGGCCGTCCCGTTGTCAGTGGCCCCCGCTACCGTCGATGACATGGCTGGGGTCTGGCGTAGTGGTGGGGTT
>NZ_JBJHPC010000627.1:0-3969 GCF_045257485.1 Streptomyces sp. YS-3
GGCGCCCCGCAGCGCAGCCCCACAGCCGGGCCGCCTCCCACAGCGCGGCCACACAGCCGGGCGCCCTCCAGGCGGCGGCCCCGCGTCCCGGCCGCCCGGCGCGGGTGGCTGCCGCCAGGAATAAAGATCAGCTCATCCGACCGTCCCCCTGGCAGAATTCCGCCATGGACACCGCTGACCTCATCAACGCCCTCGACCGCGAGGGCCGGTTGCTGGCCCTGGCCGCCGGGACGGCGGGCACCGACGCGCCCGTGCCGACCTGCCCCGACTGGCACGTACGGGATCTGCTGCGGCACACCGGCACGGTGCACCGCTGGGCGGCCTCGTACATCACCGAGGGCCACACCGCCTTCCACCCCAGCGGTGCGGAGCCCGCTCTGGACGGCCGGGAACTGATCGACTGGTTCGGCGAGGGCCACCGCGCGCTCGTCGACGCGCTGAGCGCGGCGCCGAAGGACCTGGAGTGCTGGCAGTTCATGCCCGCGCCCTCCCCGCTGGCGTTCTGGGCCCGCCGCCAGGCACACGAGACGGCCGTCCACCGGGCGGACGCCGAGTCGGCCCGGGGCGGCGACTTCACCGCGCCGGACCCGGAGTTCGCCGTGGACGGCATCGACGAACTCCTCCTCGCCTTCCACGGCCGGGAGAAGAGCCGGGTGCGCACCTCGACGCCGCGCACCCTGCGTGTCCGGGCGGCGGACGCGGACGCGGTGTGGACGGTGCGCCTTTCGGAGGGGGTGCCGCTGACGGTCCGGGACGACGACGGTCCGGCCGACTGCGAGCTCGGCGGCTCCGCCTACGACCTGTATCTGGCGCTGTGGAACCGGCTGCCGCTCTCCCGCGTCACCGTCGCGGGCGACGCGTCGCTCGCCGGCCTGTGGCGGGAGAAGTCCGCCATCACCTGGGGCTGACCCGTTTTCGTACGGGGTCACGGCATAGTCGGCCGTGGCCCCGCCGCCGTACCGCGGGCAGTTACGCGGGCCGGTCCGCCAGCATCTTGGCGAGCACCGCGCGCTGGAGGGGGCGTACGTCGGTGTGCCGCGCCCGGCCCCGGTCCGTGATCATGACCCGGACCCCGCGCCGGTCCTCGCTGCACATCCCGCGCGTGACCAGGCCTTCCTTCTCCAGCCTGCCGATCAGGCGGGACAGGGCGCTCTGGCTCAGATGGACGCGCGAGGCGAGGTCCTGGACGCGGAACGCCGTACCGCCGTCCTCCGCACACCCCTCGACGAGCACGTCGAGCACCTCGAAGTCGCTCGCTCCGATTCCGTACGGATGCAGCTCACGATCGAGTTCGCACGTAGTCCGCGCGTGCACCGCGAGGATGCCGCGCCACTCGTCCACCAGCATGCGCTCGGACTTCCTTGCCGCCATGGCCGCACGTTAGCAGAAATGACGCACTTTGTTGCACCGGAATTAAATGCACTTGCACTCGATGCATGCGCATGTAGTCTGCTCCGCATGACCTCTCCGCTCAACGTCCAGTCCACTCAAGAGCGTTGGAGCCCGCGGCTGTGGGGCACCCTGCTGGTGCTCTGCGCCGCGATGTTCCTGGACGCGCTCGATGTCTCCATGGTCGGCGTCGCCCTGCCCTCGATCGCGACCGATCTGAACCTCACCACCTCGACGCTCCAGTGGATCGTCAGCGGCTACATCCTCGGCTACGGCGGCCTGCTGCTCCTCGGCGGCCGGGCGGCCGACCTGCTCGGCCGCCGCCAGGTGTTCCTCATCGCGCTCGGCGTCTTCGCGGTCGCCTCGCTGCTCGGCGGCCTCGTCGACTCCGGACCGCTGCTGATCGCCAGCCGCTTCATCAAGGGCCTCAGCGCGGCCTTCACCGCCCCCGCCGGCCTGTCGATCATCACCACGACGTTCAAGGAGGGCCCGCAGCGCAACCGCGCGCTCTCCATCTACACCACCTGCGCCGCCACCGGTTTCTCGATGGGCCTGGTCCTGTCCGGTCTGCTCACCGAGCTGAGCTGGCGCTGGACCATGCTGCTCCCGGCGCCGGTCGCCGTGATCGCCCTGGTCGCGGGTCTCAAGCTCATCCCCCGCAGCCCCGGCGGCGAGGGCAAGCGCCACTACGACGTGCCCGGCGCCATCACCGGCACCGGCTCGATGCTGCTGCTCGTCTACACCGTCGTCCAGGCGCCCGAGGCCGGCTGGGCCTCCGCCCGTACGCTGCTGTCCTTCCTCGCCGTCGCCCTCCTGCTCACCGCGTTCGTGCGGATCGAGCAGCGCGCCACGAGCCCGCTGATCCGGCTCGGCGTACTGCGCTCCGGCACCCAGGTCCGCACCCAGCTGGGCGCCGCCGCCTTCTTCGGCTCCTACGTCGGCTTCCAGTTCATGGTCACCCAGTACATGCAGTCGGTGCTCCAGTGGACCGCGCTCCAGACCGCGCTGGCCTTCCTGCCCGCCGGTGTGCTGGTCGCCCTCTCCTCGACGAAGATCGGGGCGGTCGTCGACCGCTTCGGCACCCCGCGCGTCATCGCCATCGGCTTCGGCGCGCTGGTCCTCGCGTACGCCCTGTTCCTGCGCATCAGCCTCACCCCGCAGTACGCGGCCGTCATCCTGCCGTCGATGCTGCTGCTCGGCGCGGCCTGCGCGCTCGTCTTCCCCTCCCTCAACATCCAGGCCACCACCGGCGTGGACGACAGCGAGCAGGGCATGGTCTCGGGCCTGCTCAACACCTCCATCCAGGTGGGCGGCGCGATCTTCCTGGCCGTGGTGACGGCCGTGATCACCGCGGGCGACCGGGGCGACTCCCGGCAGGACCTGCTCGACAGCTTCCGGCCGGGTCTGATCGTGGTGACGGGCATCGCGCTCGCCGGTCTCCTCGTCACCCTGACCGGACTGCGCGCCAAGCCCGACCGGCGGACGCTGGTCGTGGCCGGAGCGGCCCAGGAGCCGGCCGCCGCACAGGAGCCCGCGAAGGTCGCCGTCGGCGACTGACGCCGCCACGGGGGCGGGTGCGGCCGACGGGTGCTTCTTGCCCGTCGGCCGCATCTGTGTGAAGACTGCTGTCATGAGCAACCGAAGCCAGGGCGAACGCGACGCCGTCACTGTGGAGATCATGTACGCCGTGGTGACCGCCTCACTGGGCGCCCTGCTCGCCTTCGGCGTCGTCGCCGGACCCGTCTTCCTCTTCGGCCTGGGCCATCCGGCACGGGGGCTGCTGCTGCTGGCCGGGACGGCTGCCGCCGTGCTCGCCTTCGTCGGGCGGACCGTGCACGTCCTGTGGCGCTTCTCGTACGCGGGCGACGGCGCCCGCCCTCAGCCGAGCCAGCCCGGCCGCACCAGGCCCGACTCATAGGCCAGTACCACCAGTTGGGCCCGGTCGCGGGCCCCCAGCTTGACCATGGTGCGGCTGACGTGGGTCTTGGCGGTGAGCGGGCTGACGACCAGGCGGCGCGCGATCTCCGCGTTGGACAGCCCGATCCCGACCAGGGCCATCACCTCCCGCTCCCGCTCGGTCAGTTCGCCCAGGCGCGCGGCCGTGGCCGGTTCCTTGGAGCGGGCGGCGAACTCGGCGATGAGCCGCCGGGTCACCCCCGGCGAGAGCAGCGCGTCCCCGTCCACCACCGCCCGTACGGCCCGCAGCAGCTCCTCCGGCTCGGTGTCCTTGACCAGGAAGCCGCAGGCCCCGGCGCGGATCGCCTCGAAGACGTACTCGTCGAGCTCGAAGGTCGTCAGCATCACCACCCTCACCGCGTCCAGCTCCGCGTCGCCGGTGATCCGGCGGGTGGCGGCGAGCCCGTCGAGCAGGGGCATACGGATGTCCATCAGGACGACGTCCGGCCGCAGTTCGCGCACCAGGCGCACCGCCTCCTCGCCGTCGGCGGCCTCGCCCGCGACCTCGATGTCCGGCTGGGCGTCGAGCAGCGCCCGGAATCCGGCGCGCACCAGGGACTGGTCGTCGGCGAGCAGTACGCGGATCACGGGGTCTCCCTGGGCGTGGCGGGGGCGGTGCGGGTG
>NZ_JBJHPC010000628.1:0-3962 GCF_045257485.1 Streptomyces sp. YS-3
TGCCGGTGCGCAGGGCGGCGCAGGCGAGGTCCGCGTGGGTGTGGTCGGGGGTGAGGACCAGCAGGGCGTCGATGTCGGGGTCCTCGACGACCTTGCGGTGGTCGCCGGTCATGGCGCCTTCCCCGACGCCGCCATGACCGGCGACCACCGCAAGGTCGTCGAGGACCCCGACATCGACGCCCTGCTGGTCCTCACCCCCGACCACACCCACGCGGACCTCGCCTGCGCCGCCCTGCGCACCGGCAAGTCCGTCCTCGTCGAGAAGCCCCTGGACATCTCCGTGGAGCGCTGCGACACCATCCTGCGTACGGCGTACGAGACCGGTTCGCGGCTGTACGTCGGCCACAACATGCGCCATATGCCGGTTGTGCGGCTGATGCGCGACCTGGTCGAGCGCGGGACGATCGGCACGGTCAAGACCGTGTGGATCCGCCATTTCGTCGGCTACGGCGGCGACTGGTACTTCAAGGACTGGCACGCCGAGCGCGCCCGCACCACCGGACTGCTGCTCCAGAAGGCCGCCCACGACATCGACGTGCTGCACTGGCTGGCCGGCGGCTACGCGCGCGACGTCCAGGCCATGGGGGACCTCATGGTCTACGGGGACAACCCGCACCGGCGGGCGGCGGGGGAGCCCAAGGCGGACGACTGGTACACCAAGGACGGCCACTGGCCGCCGCACACCCAGCGGGCGCTCAACCCGGTGATCGACATCGAGGACGTCTCGCTGCTGAACATGCGCCTGGACAACGGTGTGCTCGCCGCCTACCAGCAGTGCCACTTCACCCCCGACTACTGGCGCAACTACACCGTAATCGGGGACGCGGGGCGGCTGGAGAACTTCGGCGACGGACCGGGCAGCCGGGTCAAGGTGTGGAACGCCCGGCGCTCCCACTTCCGGGACGAGCCCGACGAGATCCACGAGGTGCCGCCGGCCCGCGACGACTCGGGGCACGGCGGGGCGGACCCGCTGCTGATGGACGAGTTCCTGAGGTTCGCCCGCGAGGGCGGCCCCACCGACACCTCGCCGGTCGCCGCGCGGATGGCCGTGGCGGCGGGCTACGAGGCGACCATGTCCCTGCGCGACGGAGGCACCCCCCGCCGGGTGGAGGCGCCGGACCCGGATCTCGTGGCGTACTTCGCGGGCGGCCAGCCGCGCCGACCCAGCGCGCCGGGCCCGACGGCCGAAAGGCGTTCGTGACCACCGGTCGAAGTGCGGTATTGTTCTCGTGCACGTTCGGCCGGGGGAAACCCCAGGTCAGACGGGCGCCGGGACGTGGCGCAGCTTGGTAGCGCACTTGACTGGGGGTCAAGGGGTCGCAGGTTCAAATCCTGTCGTCCCGACCAGCGTTTTCGCAGGTCGGAAGCCGTCTTCTCCATCGGAGAAGGCGGCTTTCCGTGCGTTTTCACCCTGTTTGCGGGTCCTGCCGCGGCCCGCCACCCTGGGCAGGGCCCTGTCCGGCCCGGGCCCACCACGAGATATCTTGATGTCGAGCAATGTTGCATACGTGGAGTGGAGCACCCGGTGACTGACTCGACCATCATCTACACCCACACTGACGAGGCGCCCGCGCTGGCGACGTACTCGTTCCTGCCTGTGGTCCAGGCGTATGCCTCGACGGCCGGGGTCACTGTGGAGACGCGGGACATCTCGCTGGCCGGGCGGATCATCGCCCTCTTCCCGGAGTACCTCCAGGAGGGGCAGCGCATCGACGACGCCCTCGCCGAGCTCGGCGAGCTGGCGAAGACGCCCGACGCCAACATCATCAAGCTGCCGAACATCTCGGCCTCGATCCCGCAGCTCAAGGCCGCCGTCGCCGAGCTGCAGGCGCAGGGCTACGCGCTGCCGGCCTACCCGGACGACCCGCAGACCGACGAGGAGCGCGACATCCGCGCCCGCTACGACAAGGTCAAGGGCAGCGCCGTCAACCCGGTGCTGCGCGAGGGCAACTCCGACCGCCGCGCCCCCGCCTCGGTGAAGAACTACGCCAAGGCCCACCCGCACCGCATGGGCGCCTGGACCGCCGAGTCCAAGACGAACGTGGCGACCATGGGGGAGAACGACTTCCGCTCCACGGAGAAGTCCGCGGTCGTCTCCGCGCCCGGCTCGCTCCGCATCGAGCTGGCGGCCGAGGACGGCACCACCACCGTGCTGCGCGAGTCCGTCCCCGTCCTCGCGGGCGAGGTCGTCGACGCCTCCGTGATGCGCGTCGCCGCGCTGCGTGAGTTCCTCACCGAGCAGATCGCCCGCGCCAAGGCGGAGGGCGTGCTGTTCTCGGTGCACCTCAAGGCCACGATGATGAAGGTCTCCGACCCGATCGTCTTCGGTCACGTGGTGCGCGCGTTCTTCCCCCAGACCTTCGCGAAGTACGGCCAGGCGCTCGTCGCCGCCGGTCTGTCCCCCAACGACGGCCTCGGCGCCATCCTCAAGGGCCTGGACTCCGTGCCGCACCTCGGCGCCGAGATCAAGGCGTCCTTCGAGGCCGAGCTCGCCGAGGGCCCGGCGCTCGCCATGGTCGACTCGGACAAGGGCATCACCAACCTGCACGTCCCGAGCGACGTCATCGTCGACGCCTCCATGCCGGCCATGATCCGCACCTCCGGCCACATGTGGGGCCCGGACGGCCAGGAGGCCGACACCCTCGCCGTGCTGCCGGACAGCAGCTACTCGGGCGTGTACCAGGTCGTCATCGACGACTGCCGCGCCAACGGCGCCTTCGACCCGGCGACGATGGGCTCGGTCCCGAACGTCGGTCTGATGGCGCAGAAGGCCGAGGAGTACGGCAGCCACGACAAGACCTTCGAGATCGCCGCCGCGGGCACCGTCCGCGTCGTCGACGCCGAGGGCGCTGTCGTCCTGGAGCAGCAGGTCGCCGCCGGTGACATCTTCCGGATGTGCCAGACCAAGGACGCGCCGATCCAGGACTGGGTCAAGCTCGCCGTCACCCGCGCCCGCGCCACCGGCGACCCGGCTGTCTTCTGGCTCGACGCCGAGCGCGCCCACGACGCCGTACTGATCGAGAAGGTCAAGGCGTACCTCGCGGAGCACGACACCGAGGGCCTGGAGATCAAGATCATGTCTCCGGTCGAGGCGACCGCGTTCTCCCTGGAGCGCATCCGCCGCGGCGAGAACACGATCTCCGTCACCGGCAACGTGCTGCGCGACTACCTGACGGACCTCTTCCCCATCCTGGAGCTGGGCACCAGCGCCAAGATGCTCTCGGTGGTCCCGCTGATGAACGGCGGCGGCCTCTTCGAGACGGGCGCCGGCGGCTCCGCCCCCAAGCACGTCCAGCAACTGGTCAAGGAGAACTACCTGCGCTGGGACAGCCTGGGTGAGTTCCTGGCCCTCGCGGTCAGCTTCGAGCACCTCGCCACGACCAAGGGCAACGCGCGCGCCCAGGTCCTCGCCGACACGCTCGACCGCGCCACGGGTTCCTTCCTCAACGAGGACAAGTCCCCGAGCCGCAAGCTCGGCGGCATCGACAACCGCGGCAGCCACTTCTACCTGGCGCTGTACTGGGCCCAGGAGCTGGCCAGGCAGACCGACGACGCCCAGCTCGCGGAGGCCTTCGCGCCGCTGGCCAAGACGCTGGCGGAGCAGGAGGAGACCATCGTCGCCGAGCTGATCGCCGTCCAGGGCTCCCCGGCCGAGATCGGCGGCTACTACCAGCCCGACCCGGCGAAGGCGGCGGCGGTCATGCGCCCGTCGACGACCTTCAACCAGGCTCTCGCGCTGCTGGCCTGAGTCCCAGCGGCACCCTGACCGCCCCGGCCGGCAGCATGCCCGGCCGGGGCGGTTCCCGTTTTCCGGACGGGACGGGACAGGGTGAGAGGACAGGACGGGACAGGGGCAGGGCGTGTCAGCGTACGGCGGCCGTCGCGCGGCGCACGGCCGCTCGCTCCGGCACCCGCTCACCCGGCCACACCACCGTCGCCACCCCCGCCGCACCGAGCGAGAC
>NZ_JBJHPC010000629.1:0-3961 GCF_045257485.1 Streptomyces sp. YS-3
GTGCCAGTGGTGCCCCTGCCCGGSCGSCCGGGCATCGCTGACGGCATCCACGACCAACGGGGAGAGATCAGTGCTCTCGTACGAGAGCGGGCGTCCGGCATCGAGCCGGGCGAGCAGCAGCAGATCCTCCACCAGGCCGGTCATCCGCTGGGCCTCGGCCTCGACGCGCCCCAGCGCGTGCCGGGTCGCGGGCCCGACCTCCTCGGTGCCGCGCCGGGTGAGCTCCGCGTACCCCCGGATGGAGGCGAGCGGGGTCCGCAGCTCGTGGCTGGCGTCGGCGACGAACTGCCGTACGCGCGTCTCGCTCTCCTGCCGCGCGGCCAGCGCCGAGCCGACGTGCCCCAGCATCCGGTTGAGCGCCGCGCCGACCTGTCCGACCTCGGTACGGGGATCGGCCTGCGCGTCCGGGACCCGCTCGTGCAGGGCCACCTCGCCGCTGTGCAGGGGCAGTTCGGAGACCCGGGTGGCGGTCGCGGCGACCCGGCGCAGCGGGCGCAGGGCCACGCCGACGATCGCGGCGCCCGCGATCCCGGCGGCGACCAGACCGGCGGCGGTCACCGAGACCACGACCACGATCAGCGTGTTGACGGTGGACTCGACGTCCTTCAGTGGGAAGCCGACCAGCGCCGAGCCGTCCCTCGCCCACTGCGCCCGGTACGAGCCGAGGCCCGGCACCCGGACGGTATGGACGCGGTCGTCCTTGGGCACCGCCGCCAGCGCGGTGATCTGTTCGGCGCTGAGCGCCTTCGGGTCCGGCCGGACCGGCCCGGGCTCCCCCCGGACGCTGATGGCCCCGGCGACGGTCCGCCCGTCGGGTCCGATACGCAGCCCGACCGTACCGAAGGGCTGGCCGGGCGCGGAGACGAAATCCGCGCCGCCGTCGCTGGGCAGGACGTGGTGCGTGCGCTCGACGGCCGGGCGCAGCGCGTCGTCCAGCTGCCGCTGGAGGTTGGAACGCATCCCGATGACCGTGACGGTACCGATCACGGCCGCGACGACCGCGATCAGCGCGACGGCCGAGACGACGAGACGCGTACGAAGGGTCCAGGGCCGGGAGGGGCGGCGAATGAGCCAGACGATCCGGCGGACGGGCCGGGAGGGGCGGCGTTCACTCACCGAGCGGGAGGGGTGGCGCTCACTCACCGGGTTTGATGAGGTACCCGGCCCCTCGCCGGGTGTGGATCATCGGCGACCGCCCCGCGTCGATCTTCCGCCGCAGATACGAGATGTAGAGCTCCACCACGTTGGCCTGGCCGCCGAAGTCGTACGACCAGACCCGGTCGAGGATCTGCGCCTTGCTGAGCACCCGGCGGGGGTTACGCATCAGATAGCGCAGCAGCTCGAACTCCGTCGCGGTGAGGTGGATGTTGACCCCGCCCCGGGTCACGTCGTGGCTGTCCTCGTCGAGGGTGAGGTCCCCGACGACGAGCAGCGACTCGCTCCGTACGGCCGCGCTGCCGGAGCGGCGGATGAGCCCGCGCAGCCGGGCGACCACCTCCTCCAGCGAGAACGGTTTGGTGACGTAGTCGTCGCCACCCGCCGTAAGCCCCGCGATCCGGTCCTCGACCGCGTCCTTCGCGGTGAGGAACAGCACGGGCACGTCGGGGAGTTCGCGCCGCAGCCGCCCGAGCACGGCGAGCCCGTCCATGTCGGGCAGCATGATGTCGAGGATGACCGCGTCGGGCCGGAACTCCCGGGCGGACCGCACCGCACCGGCACCGTCCCCGGCGCTGCGCACCTCCCACCCCTCGTAACGCAGCGCCATCGACAGCAGCTCACTGAGCGGAGCCTCGTCGTCCACGACGAGCACCCGGACAGCGGTCCCGTCCGGCCTCAGCAATTCGGTACGCCCCTGCGGGGAGGTGGTGGTCATGCTCACCACCCTGTGAGCGGCCCCTGAGAACGTCCTTGCGCGTTCCTGTGAATTCCCTGAGAAAGGGTCGCTCCCCTCAGAGCCCGGGGCTCGGCAGGCCGAACAGCCGGGCGCCGTTGCCGTGGCAGACGCCCCGCAGCCACGCGTCCCCCAGCCCGAGCCGTTCCAGGGATTCGAGCTGGTGGAGATAGCCGTACGGGATGTTGGGGAAGTCCGACCCGAGCAGCACCCGCCCGCCCAGGTCCCGCAGCCGGGGCAGCGCGTCCACCGGGAAGGGCGCGAACCGCTCGCTGAAGTCGGTGAACGCCATGGTGGTGTCGAGCATGACCCCCTCGTACGCGTCGGCCAGCGCCATGAAGTCCGCGTACTCCGGCATCCCCATGTGCGCCACGACCAGCCGCAGCCGGGGGTGCCGGGCGAGCAGCCGCGCGACGGGTTCGGGCCCGGTGTGCTTGCCGGGCGCGGGCCCGGAGCCGCAGTGCGCGACGACGGGCACGGCGGCCTCGGCGAGCAGGCCCCACACCGGGTCGAGCAGGGGGTCGTTCGGGTCGTAACCCCCCACCTGGACATGCGCCTTGAAGACCCGGGCCCCGGCGTCGAGCGCCTCCTCGACGTACGCGCCGGCCCCCTCCTCCGGGAAGAAGGTGGAGGTGTGCAGACAGCCGGGCGTGCGGCGCGCGAAGTCCACGGCCCAGCCGTTGAGCCAGCGGGCCATGTCCGGCTTGTGCGGGTAGAGCATGGCCGTGAACGCGCATACGCCGAACTCCCCCAGCAGCTCGATGCGCCGCGCCTCCTCCTCGCGGTACGCGATGGGCCACTCCACACCGGTGAGGGGCCCGACGGAGTCGAAGTAGGCCCAGACCTTCCTCAGGACGCGGTCGGGCATGAAGTGGGTGTGCACGTCGACGAGGCCGGGCAGTCCGAGCCGGGCGGAGAACTCCCGAACGAGAGCGGCTTCAGTGACCGGCAAGGCTGTCACCGTCGCGGCCGGGGCCGGCCTCACCGCTGTCGCGCTGGAAGCTGTAACTCCGCTCGACCTTGGCGACATGGGTGCTGTAGCTCTCGTACCACTCGGCGCGCCCGCGCCGCTGGGCGCGCTGGTGCTCCAGGCGGGAGCGCCAGGCGACGATGGACTCCTCGTCGCGGAAGTACGAGACGGTGATGCCGAGACCGCCCGGGGTGCGGGCGCTCTCGTGTCCGAGGTAGCCCGGTATCTCCTGGACGAGCTTGTCCATGAGGTCGGCCGTCTCGCCGTACCCCCGGTCGCCCTCGGTGCGCAGGGAGGTGAACACGACAGCGTAGTAAGGCGGTTCGATGCCGGCGACGGGACCGGCCACAAGGTGATCGCTCATGCGCCCCACCCTCCGCTGTCATCGGTGAACGTGTCCATACCCCTTACCCGAAGGGATCCAAAGGGGATCCAAGTCTTGACTCAGAAGAGCTGGTCCTGCACGTCAGGGGGGCGCAGGGCCCGGACGGGCACGGTGATCCCGCCGTCGGCGGGGGCGGCGGCGAGCCCCCACCCGCTCATGAGCCGGGTGTCGAGGACGACGACGCGCCCGCCGGCCGCCTCCAGATGGAGATCGGGCCCGGCGACGGCCAGCACGCGCCCGCCGACGACTCCATCGGGCGCCAGCTCGCGCACGACGCCGTGGGCGGGCACGAGGGCGTCGAGCCCGAACAGCGTCCCGTGGTCGACGACACGGCACGGCAGCGCTTCCAGCGACTCGGGCCACCCCCCGAGCCCGACGGTCCGGGCATGCAGCGCCCGCACCTCGTCAGCGCGTTCCCCGGCCCCGGGAAGGGAGGCCCGTACGACTCTCTTCTGCTCGTACGAGACACGGTCGGGCACCCCCAGCGCAGCCCGCAGCAACTCCTCGCACCGCCGCGCGGCCATCAGCGGCCCGCGCCCCAGCCAGGAGAAACAGACGGCCCCCTGCTCCCGCAGCCGCGCCCCCTCCCGCTCCTCGGCGGTGATCCCGACCTTGACGAGTCCGCCCCCGAACCAGGCGAGGTAGACCCGATAGACCCGAGGATCATCAGGCACCCCGTCGGCGGCGACGGACCCAACCCGATCGAGCCGGGCAC
>NZ_JBJHPC010000630.1:0-3950 GCF_045257485.1 Streptomyces sp. YS-3
ACCCCCTTCGACGTGGTGTTCCTCGACCCCCCCTACGCGGTCACCGATGACGATCTTCGCGAGATCCTCCTCACACTCCGCACTCAGGGGTGGCTCGCCGACGCGTGCCTGGTCACCGTGGAGCGCAGCACCAGAGGCGGGGAATTCGGCTGGCCCCAGGGGTTCGAGCCGCTGCGGGCCCGCCGTTACGGCGAGGGCACGCTTTGGTACGGTCGCGCCGCCTCTACGTGCGAAGACGCACCATGACCGGGAGCGAGGGACTTCAGTTGCGCCGTGCCGTCTGTCCGGGATCGTTCGACCCCATCACCAATGGACACCTCGACATCATCGCCCGGGCCTCGAAGCTGTACGACGTCGTGCACGTCGCGGTGATGATCAACCAGTCGAAGAAGGGCCTGTTCACCATCGACGAGCGGATCGACCTGATCCGCGAGGTGACCGCCGACTTCGGCAACGTGGAGGTCGAGTCCTTCCACGGCCTGCTGGTCGACTTCTGCAAGCAGCGTGACATCCCGGCCATCGTGAAGGGTCTGCGCGCGGTCAGCGACTTCGACTACGAGCTCCAGATGGCCCAGATGAACAACGGCCTCTCGGGCGTCGAGACCCTCTTCGTGCCCACCAACCCGACCTACAGCTTCCTGTCGTCGTCGCTGGTCAAGGAGGTCGCGGCCTGGGGCGGGGACGTCTCCCACCTGCTGCCCGCGACCGTCCACGACGCCCTCGTGGCGCGGATCGCCGAACAGCGCTGAGCTGACTGACCGTCAGCTGGTGTCGGGCGGGCCCCGACTGGCCTTACAGTCGTCCCGTCCGTCTCCCAACCAGTCGTAGAGAGTGGCGAGCCCACGGTGGACGTGCAGAAGAAGCTGGACGAGATCGTCGACGTCGTCGCCGGCGCCCGCTCCATGCCCATGTCGGCCTCGTGCGTGGTCAACCGCGCCGAGCTGCTCGCGCTCCTGGAGGAGGTGCGCCAGGCCCTGCCCGGCTCCCTCGCCCAGGCCCAGGAGCTGATCGGCGGCCGTGAGCAGCTGGTCGAGCAGGCCCGCCAGGAGGCCGAGCGGATCATCGAGTCCGCGCACGCCCAGCGCGGCACGCTGATCTCCGACACGGCCGTCGCCCGCCAGTCCCAGGACGAGGCCGACCGCATCCTCGCCGACGCCAAGCGCGAGGCCGAGGAGATCCGCGCCGAGGCCGACGACTACGTCGACTCCAAGCTGGCCAACTTCGAGGTCGTCCTCACCAAGACCATCGGCTCGGTCGACCGGGGCCGGGAGAAGCTCCTCGGCCGGGGCCCCGGCCTCGACGAGCAGGGGCAGGCGGACGCGGACGCGCCCGAGTACAGCGCGGACCCCCAGACGCTCATCCAGCGCGCCGACGAGTACGTCGACGCCAAGCTCGGCGCCTTCGAGGCCGTCCTCGCCAAGACGCTGGAGGCCGTGGGCCGGGGCCGCGAGAAGCTGCACGGACGGATCGCCTCGGACGAGCTGGGCGCCCACATGGCCGCCCAGGACGCCGCGGGCGCCCTCGGCGGCCACACCAGCGACGCGGACTACCTGGCGGGCCTGGCCGAGCTGGCCGACCCGCAGCCGCAGGCCGCGCAGTCCCAGCAGCCCCAGCAGGCCGGGGTCCCCGCCCAGGTCTACGACCCGTACGGCTACGGACAGGCCCAGGCCCAGGCCCAGCCGCAGGCCCAGCAGGACCCGTACGCCTACCAGCAGCCCCAGCAGCAGTACGCCCAGTACGGCTACGACCCGCAGCAGCAGGACCCGTACGCCTACGACCCCCAGGCATACGGCCAGGACCAGGGCCAGCTGCACGACCCGGGCCAGGTCCACCACGACCAGCAGGGCGGGCACGGTCAGGACTACGGCCGGCAGACCGCGCACCCGCAGCAGCCCGCGCTCGACGAGACCAGCCTCTTCGACACGAGCATGATCGACCTCGAACAGCTGCGGCAGTACGAGCAGGGCCGCTGAGCGCACCGCCCCCCTCCGGGGCGGGCCGCGGGACCGGATTGGGTCAAACGCGGCGCGTCAAGTAAACTGGCTCTTCGGTCGCGCGTACGTCCGCGATCAACGCTGCCCGCGCATCGCCGCACCCACGGCGACGCCTGGCGGCCAACCCTCCACGATCCGAAAGCGGGAAGAACCCTGAGTACGCACCTCGACCACCGCAACCCTCTCGTGTTCGACACACGCGAGCTGGGCCGGCGTCCCGGTGCCCTCCAGCGGATCTCCCGCACGGTCGAGGCGCCCGCCGATCTCGGGATCGACGGTGTTATCGGTGTGCCCCAGGGCGCGCCCGTGGAGATCAAGCTCCGCCTGGAGTCGGTCATGGAAGGGGTGCTTGTCACAGGCACCGCCCGTGCATCGGCCGAGGGGGAGTGCGTAAGGTGTCTGGAGCCGCTGGAGCTCGCGCTCGATGCGGACTTCCAGGAGTTGTTCTCGTACCCTGACGCCGACGACCGGGGCCGCAGCAAGCAGGCGGAGCCGGCCGACGACGCCGAGGACGAGGACGTCATGCCGCTCGAGGACGGAATGTTCGACCTCGAGCCGGTGCTGCGTGACGCGGTGGTGCTCGCACTGCCGATGCAGCCGGTGTGCCGGGAGACCTGCCTCGGCCTGTGTTCCACCTGTGGATTCAGGCTTGAGGACGACCCCGACCACCACCACGACGCCGTCGACATCCGTTGGGCGGCACTGCAAGGACTCGCCGGGACCATCCAGGACGGCGAGAAGGACAACATGAGCGGCACTGCCTCTGACGTGCAGCGCGCCGCCGAGAAGCAGGAGAAGTAGCCGTGGCTGTTCCGAAGCGGAAGATGTCGCGCAGCAACACGCGCCACCGCCGGTCGCAGTGGAAGGCTGCGGTCCCCACCCTGGTTTCGTGTGAGCGTTGCCAGGAGCCGAAGCAGCAGCACATCGCGTGCCCGAGCTGCGGCACCTACAACAAGCGCCAGGTCCTCGAGGTCTGAGCGGCTGGTGAGAGGCCCGATGTCTGATCTGTCGAATGCCGGCGCCAAGAAGGCGGGCAGTAGCGACAACAACTCGGCCTCGTCCCACACGCTTCTGGAAGGGCGGCTCGGGTATCACCTTGAGTCCGCCCTTCTGGTGCGTGCGCTGACCCATCGTTCCTACGCATACGAGAACGGCGGTCTGCCGACCAACGAACGGCTCGAGTTCCTCGGGGACTCGGTGCTCGGTCTCGTCGTCACCGACACGCTGTACCGTACCCACCCCGATCTCCCGGAAGGCCAGTTGGCCAAGCTCCGGGCCGCGGTGGTCAACTCTCGTGCGCTGGCGCAGGTGGGCCGTGGGCTCGACCTCGGCTCCTTCATCCGGCTCGGCCGGGGCGAAGAGGGCACGGGCGGCCGGGACAAGGCTTCCATCCTCGCCGACACCCTTGAAGCGGTGATCGGCGCGGTCTATCTGGACCAGGGTCTTGGGGCGGCTTCCGAGCTCGTCCACCGGCTCTTCGACCCCCTGATCGAGAAGTCCTCGAACCTCGGGGCCGGCCTGGACTGGAAGACCAGTCTCCAGGAGCTCACCGCGGCCGAAGGCCTCGGCGTTCCGGAGTACCTGGTCTCCGAGACGGGTCCCGACCACGAGAAAACCTTCACTGCTGCCGCCCGCGTCGGTGGTGTCTCGTACGGCACCGGCACCGGCCGCAGCAAGAAGGAAGCGGAGCAGCAGGCCGCAGAGTCCGCATGGCGCGCGATCCGCGCGGCGGCGGACGAGCGGATCGCACGGGCGAAGGCGGAGGCCGAGGCCCCCGCGACCGAGCCGACCGGCGGGACGCCGACCCCCGCCGCCGACCCGGCAGCCTGACCGTTTCCTGAACCCCTGCCCGCACGGATTCCGTGCGGGCAGGGGTTTTTCGCGCCCGCGCGCAGCAGCCGCCTCCCCCTCGGGCGCGCGGACCGACGTGCGGCCCGGGCGCCGGTGAGGGGGAGG
>NZ_JBJHPC010000064.1:0-20141 GCF_045257485.1 Streptomyces sp. YS-3
CCCCCGGTCACGGCGTCCCCCGGCGGCGGTGTGCGCTGGCGGCTGGCCCTGGACGAGATCGAGCCGACCGGCGCCGAACTGCGCCCGCGCCTGCCGCTGCTGAGCGCGAGCGGCGAGGCGCACCCGACCGGGCCCGGCATCGGCGCGCTCACCGCCGCACCGGCCGAGCTGGAGCCGGTGGAGCTGGACGCCCTGACCGCGTCCGGCGATCCCACCTTCCTCGCCACCCTGGCCGGCGAGGGGAACCTGCCCGCCGACTACGCCGGGGCGCTGTCCCGCCTGCTGACCTGACCCTTCCGTAGACAAGGAGCCCCCATGCTGGTCACCCAGCTCGCCCTGGTATCCGAGACCGACCAGATCACCTCGTCCCAGCTCACCCGGGTGGCCGCCGCCCTGCAGAAGCAGGCCATCCGGGACTTCGCGCCGCTGTGGCAGATCCCGGCCTCCGTCGACGCCTTCGACAGCCTCCACGACGTGCCCGTCGGCTACTGGCCGATGATCATCCGCGACGACATCGGCGAACCCGGCGCGGCCGGTGTCCACATGGACAAGAACGGCCAGCCGTTCTCCCTGATCCAGTACAGCGACAGCTGGTCGCTGACCGCCAGCCACGAGATGCTGGAGATGCTCGGCGACCCCTGGGGCAACCGCCTGGTGGCCGGGCAGTCCCCGAAGAAGGACCAGGGCGTGGTGGAGTTCCTCGTCGAGGTCGCCGACCCCTCGGAGGCACCCGAGAACGGCTACACCATCAACGGCTTCCTCGTGTCGGACTTCTTCACCCCGAACTTCTACGACCCCGTCACCGCGCCCGGTGTGCGCTACAGCTTCACCGGCAAGCTCGACGGCCCGCGCAAGATCCTCGAAGGCGGCTATCTGAGCTGGCGCGAGCCCGTCACCGACCACTGGTGGCAGCAGATCTGGTTCGACACCAAGGGCCCCGTCTTCCGCAACCTGGGCAAGCTGACCGCACACGCCGGAAGTCTGCGTTCCGCCATCGACGCGCACACGAGGACGAACGCGCGGATCGCCGCCAGCGGCCCGGAGTCCGACCGCTTCAGCGCCGCCCGGACCCTGACCGCCGCCGTCAAGAAGACGACCGCCTCCCGCGCCGACCTGTGGCGCTCCCAGATCGACGAGCTGAAGGCCGGTCAGGTCACCGAGGGGACCTGGCAGGGCGGCGGCAAGAACGCCCATGGGTAGCCCGCGCACCGGCGCCCCCGGCCCGCAGGAGGAGCCCGAGGACGACGCCGTGACTCCGGAGCCCGAGACCGGGGCGGAGCCCTCCGCGTCCGGCGAGGAGAGCCTGCGCGAGGCCCTGCACCGCCGTATGCGCGAACTGGACGACCGCCGCGCCGAGGAGCCCGCCCCGGGCGACGACAAGGCGCCCGCCGACGACGTGGAACCGGAGGAACCTCCGGACTGACCCGCGCGTACGGTCCCGGTGGCGCACCGGCAGGGGGACGGTGGACCGCCAGGACGGTACGCATGACCACCGACCTCATGAGGTGAGCCGATGCCTCACTCCTCGCCGCCGCTCCCCACCACGATCCGCCCCGCCCGGCCCGTCACCGCCCGGCAGGGCTTCCTGCGGGCCTGGGCCGCGCTCGTCCCGGCGGCCCTCGGCGCCGCCTACTTCCTGTGGCGCGCCCCGGACGTCGACCTCGTCCGGCTCCAGCTCGCCGGTTCGGCCACGGCGGCCAGGGAGGTGTACGACGGGCACGCCGCCGCCTTCCGGGACGCGCTGGTGGCCCATATGGTCTGGGTCGCCTGCGGCGCCGCGACGCTGCTGCTGGTCTTCCAGATCGGGCACCACGCGTACGCCGGGCTGCGCGGTCGGCAGGTCGCCCACTGGGCGCTCATCGCCACGTTCACCGGAGCGGTGTTCGGCCTCGTGGAGAATGGTCTGCTCGTCGGCGCGCTGCGGGCGCACGGCGGCGTCCATGACTGGCCGTTCGCGACGGCGACGGCGCTGGAGACCGTCAGATGGCTGCTGCTCGGGTCCGCCACGGTCGTCGGCGTAGTGGTGTGGGCCACCACGGTCACGCGCGCGGGCAGAGGCATGTTCAGACGCCCGGCGCCCGCGCGGGACGGGGCCGTCGCCGACCGGGCCGTGGCCGATCGGGACATCGACGACCGGGACATCGACGGGGACGAGGAGTCCGGCGCGGACCACGAGGCGCCCGTCCCGCCACCGACTCCGCCGTCGCCCCACCACGACCACGCCCCTGCCACTCCCGACCTGGTCCCGCCCTGGCCCGTGGTGGAGGCGGACGGGCGGTTCTGGCCGACGGGTGTCGCCCATCCGCACACCGAGCCCGGTGTCGCCTCGGCGCACTGGCGCTACCACAGCACCACGGCCCCCGGCCGGGACCACGCGGAGCTGGGCTTCTGTGTCTCCGGGGGCGGTATCCGCTCCGCCACCGTCACTCTCGGGGCCCTCCAGGCCCTGCGCCGGTCGCTGCGGCAGGCCCGGTACCTCGTCTGCGTCTCCGGCGGCGGCTACACGGTCGGCGCGCTGCAACTCGCCCTCAACGGCAGCCTCACGTCCGAGGAGGCGTTCGCGCCCGGCTCGCCCGAGGAGGACCATCTGCGGCGGCACTCCAAGTATGTCGCCGACGGCACCGGGCAGTGGATGGTCGCCCTCGGGGTGCTGCTGCGCGGTCTGCTCGCGTCCCTGCTGCTGCTGGCCGCCGCGACCGCCACCATCGGGCTGGTGCTCAGCTGGGCGTACCACGCCGTACCGGTGACCGATCTGGGCCGTCTCGCCCACCCCGGCCTGCGTTTCTGCACCGACTGCACCACCACGCCGCCGCGCCCCTCGTTCCGCGACCCGGCGGAGTGGGCCGTGGCGTACGCCGCGGTCGCCACCGCCGGACTGTGGCTGCTGTGGCTGGGGACGTACGTCTGGGACCGCGCCGGCCAGTTGGCGCGCTGGCCGGCCCGGGCCTTCCAGGCCTTCGTGGTCGTGACGCTGGCCCTGACCGTCGTGGTCTTCGTGCTCCCGCTGCTCGCCTGGTCGGCGGTCCACCTCCAGACCCGGCACCAGGTCAGCCGCCCCGACGCCGCGGTGGGCGCGGGCCTGACCGTCCTGGTCACCTACGCAGCAGCGCTGGTGGGCACGTTGTGGCGGCGGCGCCAGACCGTGCGCACCGGCCTGTCCAAGGTGATGGACGTCGTGCGGGGACGCTCGGGCCTGAGCCGGGCCGTCCCCAACGGTCTGCTGCAGTACCTGGCGGTGTGGGCCGTGCTGGCGGTGCTGACGGCCGTCTTCCTGGTCATCCTCGGCTGGGCAACCGCGACCGGCTGGGCCTGGCCGCTGTGGCTGCAGATCTGCGTCCCGGCCGTGCTGCTGTTCATCGGCTCGCTCCTGGACCAGACATGGATGAGCCTGCACCCCTTCTACCGCCGCAGACTGGCCTCCGCGTTCGCCGTACGCCGGGAGATCCTGGCCGGGACGGACGGTACGCAGGTGGCCCGGCCGTACGACTTCGCCACCGAGACCACCACGCTGAGTGTGTACGGGGCACGCAAGGAGGCCTTCCCGCAGGTCATCTTCGCCGGTGCGGCGAACCTCTCCGGGAACGACCGCACACCGCCCGGCCGCAGGGCGGTCTCCTACACGCTCTCCCACGACTACGTGGGCGGACCCGACGTCGGCTACGCCTGCACCGCCTGTCTGGAGCAGCGCTCCAAGCGGCACATCGCACGGGACCTGACCGTCCAGTCGGCCGTCGCGGTCTCGGGTGCGGCCTTCGCCTCCGCCATGGGGTCCCAGGCGCGGGCCTTCCAGACGCTGTTCGCCCTCTCCAACGCCCGGCTGGGCAGCTGGCTGCCCAACCCCGGGGCGCTGGCGGAGCAGTGGAACGCGCCGCGCTGGCCCTCGCCCCCGGCGCCACTGATCCGGCGGCTGCCGTATCTGCTGCGCGAGGTGTTCGGCCGCTTCCCGATGGACGACCGGCTGCTGCTGGTGACCGACGGCGGCCACTACGAGAACCTCGGTCTCGTCGAACTGCTGCGGCAGGGCGTGCGGACGGCGGTGTGCATCGACGCGAGCGGCGACATCCCGCCCTTCGCCGCCACCCTCGCGCAGGCGATCGCGCTCGCCCGCGAGGAGCTCGGCATCTCCATCACGCTGCACGAGCCCACCGGGCTGGTCCCCGGCGGCAGCGACCCGCTCCCGCCGCCCGGTGTCCTCTCCGAGCTCAACGCCCGGCTGTCGCGTACGTCGGTGGTCACCGGTGAGATCACCTACCCCGAGGACCTGGACATCGACGGCCGGCGGGACCGCCGCGGCACCCTGATCGTGGCCCGCACCACCCTGACGAAGGACCTGCCGTACGAAGTGCTCTCGTACGCGGCGGCCCACCCGGTCTTCCCGCACGACAGCACCAGTGACCAGTGGTTCGACCACCAGCAGTTCGACGCGTACCAGACCCTCGGGCGCTGTCTGGGGGAGCGGGTGCAGGAACTGCTGGACGGGATGGAAGCGTCCTGAGGGAAGACAGAGCGGTTCGGGGACGGGGGAGTAATGAAGGCGGGCACGGCCGGACGGGGCGGGCGACGCGACAGCGCGTGGCGCGGGCTAAGGGCGGAACACGTGGTGGGGGCGGGCGCGTTGCTGAGCGCCGTGGCCCTCGTGGAGCGCGTTCCACGGCTCGTACCGGCTCACGAGTACGTGTTGTGCCACGCCTCACCGACCCTCGACCGGCTGACCCTCACGGCGCTGGGACTGGTTCTGGCGGCGGCGGTGGCCGCGGTGGCGGGCGGCATCACGGCGCAGTCCCGGCGCCTCTCGCATCCGGTGCTCCCCGTGGTGTGGCTGGTGGTCGTCGTCGCTCTCCTGGTCGCGGCCGACGGGGTCGACGCGCACGGCGAGGCGCTGGCCGCGCACCGGGCGGCGACGGGGTTCACGGCCGGTGCGTGCGACTACGTCCCGCAGGAGTACGGCGCGACCCCGGGCTGGTTCTTCTGGTGATCCGCCGCCGGGCCGGGGACGGCCCGGTCAGGGCCGCATGAGGATCTTGACGGCGCCGTCGGCGCCGCGCTCGAAGATGTCGTACGCGTGCGGCGCCTGCTCCAGCGGGAGGTGGTGGGTGGCGAAGTCGTCCACACCGAGCGGGTCGTCGTCGGCGAGGAACGACCTGATGTCCTCGCTCCAGCGGTGGACGTTGGTCCGGCCCGCGCGCAGTTGGATGTGCTTCTCGGCGAGGGTCATCAGCGGCAGCGGATCGGCCGTCCCGCCGTAGTCGCCGGCGAGGGAGACCGTGCCGCCCCGGCGGACCAGGGCGAGGGCGAGGCGCAGGGCGGACAGCCGGCCGGCGTCGGCGGAGGGGCGCGGCGCGTTCCCGTCCCGTGGCCCGGGTGTCCCCTGGACCTCGGCGAGCCGGGCGAGGAGCCCGTCGTGGGCCTCGGTGCCGACGGCGAGGACCACCGAGTCGGGCCCCCGGCCGAAGGTATGGGTGCCGATCGCGGCCAGCAGGTCCTCCTGGCTCTCGTAGCCGCCCGGGTCGAACACCTCCACACCCCGCTTGCGCGCCCGCGCCAGCCGTTCGGGCACCACGTCGACGCCGATGGCGTGCGAGGCGCCGCGCTGGAGGGCGATCCGGCAGGCCATGTCGCCGAGGGGGCCCAGGCCGAGCACGGCGACGGTCCCGGCGGCCGGTATGTCCGCGTACCGCACCGCCTGCCAGGCGCTCGGCAGCAGGTCGGAGAGGTAGAGGAAACGGTCGTCCGGCGGACCGTCGGGCACCGGCACGAGCCCGAACCGGGCCTGGGGTACGCGCAGATACTCCGCCTGCGCGCCCGGCACCGAGCCGTACCGCCCGGCGTGGCCGATCAGCGCGGCCCCGGTGTCGTGGTCCGGGTCGTGGGTCGCCCGGCACTGTCCGGGCAGGCCGGCCGAGCACATCCAGCAGTGCCCGCAGGCGATGTGGAACGGCACGACGACCCGGTCGCCGGGCTTCACCTCCGTGACGTCCGGGCCGGTCTCCTCGACGGTCCCGATGGCCTCGTGGCCGAGGATGTCGCCCGGCTTCACGAACGGGGCGAGCGTCTCGTGCCGCTCGTACAGACGGAGATCGAAGTCGCTCAGTGCCGTCGAGGTGACGCGCACGATCGCGTCGGTGCGCTCCTGGATCACCGGGTCCGGCACGCTCTCCACCCGCACGTTCCGCTTGCCCTGCCACGTCACAGCCCTCATCGGCGGTCCCCTCCCAGTCGTCTGCCCGCGCAGTGGGACGGCCGGGTACCCGCGCCCCGCCGGGGGCAACCCGGCGGAGTCGACGGGTTCACGCCAAAACCGCCGCCCAAGCGGTCGCGGCTGCGGCGGTCGCCGTCGGGGTCACCCCGGGTGCGGGGGCCGCCGCTTGGACAGGGCTATGAGGCGCGTACGCCGGAGGCTGTTCCGCCGGCGTCGTCCCCGGGCCTGCAAGCGCAGGTCAGCACGCGGGTCGTGCTGCCGTCCTCCTCGGTGATGTCGCGGACGTGCTCGAAGCCGAGGCGGTCGAGGAGGACCAGGGACGCCTTGTTCGGTTCCGCCACGGTGGCGTGCACCTCGGTCAGTCCGAGGGTGTCGAAGCCGTACGAGACGACGGCCCGCGCCAGCTCCAGACCCAGGCCCTGGCCCCACGCCCCGGGAGCCAGCGCGTAGATGATCTCGTGTCCGCCGACCTGCTCGGTCCACTTGATCTCGGCATGGCCCACCAGCCGCCCCTCCCGGCGCACGGCCCACACGTCGAACCGTTCCTCCGCGTAGACCCGGGTGAAGACCCGTCCGAACAGGGCCCGGTCCTCGGCCTCGGAGGCGGGCCCGTCGCCCATCCACCGGGACACCCGCGTGTCCTGGAACAGCGCGACGAAGTCCTCCTCGTCCGCGGGCGTGTACCGCTCCAGGAGCAGCCGTCCGGTACGCAGGGTCGGGGACGTGGCGGGTATCGGGGTCACGGGCGGCGACGCTATCCGTGCCCACTCGGACCGGCAAACGTATTTCCGGGCGCGGGAAGGTACCGGACGGCACCCCAAGGCACCGGACGGCACCGGAAGATGCTTCACGCCCCGCCTCCGCCCGTCCCCGCTAGAGGTGCGCCGCGGTCATCGCCATCGCGAGCACGATGGTCACCAGGGCCAGGCTCATCATGGCCGCCCGGGCCGGGCTCATGGGGCCGCCCTCCCACCCCGCGCCGGGGCCGGTGTGCTCCGAGGGCACCCGGTCCGCCTCGCGCAGCCGGGTACACCATTCGCAGTCGAATCCGGGGCGGGCCGGCGTGGACAGCCAGTAGGCCCCGGTCAGTTCGGCCCGGTGCGCGGTCTCCGGGCCGTGTACAGCGTCCCTGTCCATGCCCGGTTCAACGGCGCAACGCCGCCACGGGAATGCGTACGTCCGGTTTCGCGATCAAATCGTTGCCCGCGAGCATGCCGCGACGGGCGTACACGAGAGCGTTCTCCGCCCCTTTGCACGCCCCTGGCGGGGCGATTCTGGCCGGGGGTTCACTGGTGGCGGGCGCGTCGGGGCTGCGATGCTGACGGCAGGGCCTCGAAGCGGCCACGCCGGTTCCGTCGGTACGGCCGCGCGCGTGCCGGGACGCAGGGCTCCCCTCCCACTGCGCCCCCGGCACCCGGTGCCCGCTCCGCCGGCAGCGGAGCAGGCACCGACGGCCCGCCCCGAGGGCTCGGCGGGTCAGCCGAGGAACGCGTCCACGGTCGCCACGAACCGCTCGGCGTCGTCGAGCCACGGGAAGTGCCCGGCTCCCTTCTGGACGACCAGCTCGGCGTGGGCGAAGACATCGGCCAGCTCGCTCATCGCGGAGGGCGGCGAATTGAGGTCGACCTCCCCGGCCAGCACCAGGACGGGCGCGTCCAGCTTGGCGAGCGCCGACCGCGTGGCCGGGGGGTCGAACGCGCCCTCGCCGCCGAAGGCCGCTGCCGCCGCGCCGTTCTTCTGCCCGTCCTCCGCGGCCCGGTGGGCCTGGGCCGTCGCGTCCCAGCGGCCGTACCAGAAGGGGGCGACGGCCTGCCAGGCGTCGTCCGTCGCCTTCCCCGCGAAGATCGCCTCCAGAGCCGCGAACGCCTCCGGGAACCACGGCTCTCCCCGGCGCAGCAGCGCCGTCTCGCGCCGGATCTCGCCCGTGACCGTGATGCCCGCCGCGCTGACGCTCGGCGTGATGAGGGCGAGCCTGCCCAGACGCTCCGGATGACGCTCCGCGTACCGCATCGCCAGATTCGTCCCGGCCGAATGCGCGAGCAGGTCCACGCGGTCCAGGCCCAGGTGCTCGCGCAGCGCCTCGACGTCGTCGACGAGCCGGTCGCAGCGGTACGACGCGGTGTCCTCGGGAATCAGCGACTCGCCGGTGCCCCGGAGGTCCAGGACGATCAGCCGCCGGTGTGCGGAGAGGCCACCGAGGTCCCCCAGGTAGGCGGAGGCCTGCATGGGGCCGCCGGGCAGACAGATCAGCGGCGGTCCGTCCCCGTGGACGTGGCAGGCGAGTTCGGTTCCGTCATATGCGGAGAAGGTCATGGGCATGGCCGCGACCTTCGCAGGGAAACGGAGGCCGGGCAACCGCATTGTCCCGCCGGTCACGGGCCGTCGGGGCGCACGGTCTGCCCGGACCTCCCCCGGCCCCTACTTGTCGCCCCGGGCGTCCGCATCGGCCTCCGCCGCCGCCGACTCCGCAGCGCCGACCTTCTGCTCCATCTGCCGCTCCTTGCCCGAGGGGGAGTCGGAGGCGGTGTGGGAGGGGGAGCAGGCCGCGGCGAGCGCGACGGTCAGGGCCGTGGCCGCCAGCGCGCGCGGGAGGGTGCGCGGACGCATCACTTGGTCCCGTTGCCGTTGGCCGCGCACCAGGCGGCCACGTCCTTGAGGTCCTTCTGCCGCTGCTGAAGCGTCGTCACCAGCCCCTTGCGGTGGGTGAGTTTGTCGTTGAGGTACGTCTCGACGGCGGTGTGGCCCTCCTTCTTGGCGTTGTCCACCCGCTGTTGCAGCCGGGCCACCGAACCCACGGTGGTCACCCCGCCATTGAGGCGGCCGAGGGCGCGGTCGAGGCGCGCCGCGACCTTGGGGGCGCGCTTGCAGAGGCCCTTGGCGCCGTCGGTCGTGGGCGCCTTGGCCGTGGTGCGCGGTGCCTTGGAGGGGGTGGAGTCGGCGAAGGCGCTGGGGGCGGTGACGGTGAGGACGGCGGTCGCGGCCAGCGCGGCGGCGGCCATCCGGCGGCGGGTCGGGAAGGGTGTGTTCATGGGTGCTGCCTCCTGGTCACAGGATCGGTTCGGACGACCGGAGGCTAGGAAGGGTCTTTGTGGAAACTCTGTGACCGGGCGGCCGTGAGGGTGAGCCAGTCCCGCCTGTGCGGCAGCGCCCCGCCCTGCGACGGGGCGGCCGTGGGCAGCCGTACCGTACAGCGGGTCCCCTGCCGGCCCGGACCCTCGCCGAGTTCGACGGTCCCGCCGTGCAGCGCGGCCTGCTGGGCGGCGAGGGTGAGGCCGAGCCCGGAGCCGGTGCTGCCGGGGCCCCGGTGGAAGCGGCGGAACACCTCCCTGCGGGCCGCGGGATCGATGCCCGGGCCGCGGTCGTCCACGGTGACCACCACCTGCCCGTCGTCGCGACGGACCGTCACCGCGATGTCGGCCCGGCCCCGCGCGTCCCTGCCGTGGGCGAGCGCGTTGCCGAGGAGGTTGTCGAGCAGGATCCGGATGCCGGGCTCCCAGCAGTGCACCGGGGCGGGCTCCGCGGCCAGGGTGATCCGGGCGTCCGGTGCCCGCCGCCGGGCCTCGGCCACCGCCGCGTCCGCCGGCTCCGCCAGGTCCAGCACCCGGAACGCGTCCGGCTCCACCAGGTCGCCGCGGCCCAGCTCCCGCAGCGCGACCAGCAGGGCGAGCAGACGCGCGTGATCGGCCCGCAGGTCCTCGACGACCGCGGCGCGTTCCGCGTCGGGCAGCCCGGGAAGGGCCAGGACGTCGAGGTTGGTGCCCATGCTCATCAGCGGGTTGCGCAGCTCGTGCGAGGCGGCCGAGGAGAAGGAACGGGCGGTGTCCAGCGCCTGCGCGGTGCGGGCGGCCTGTTCGTCGTAGCGGGCGAGGACGGTCTGGAGGGTGGCGGCCAGATCGTCGACCTCGGTGACCCGGGTCGGTCGGTGTTCCAGCCGGGCCGCGCTCGTACGGGGATCGAGGCCCGCCGCGCTGCTGCGCAGCCGACGCAGCGGGCGGGTGGCGCCGCCGGCGACGGCCCACGCCAGGAGCGCGGAGAGCGGGGCGGCGAGCAGCGCGGTGGTCACCGTCCGTCTGCGGACGACGCCGAGCTGGTCCCGGCCGGCGGTGTCGGGCGCGAACACCCACAGCGTGCCGGACACCTGCGGCCCCTGCACCGGCAGTGCGTAGGCCCGCCAGCCGCGCCCCGCGCCGCGCACGGTCACCGGCACCTTCACGGCGTGCGGCAGCGGGACGGACGCGTCGGGCTGCGGGCCGCCGCTGAACGTGCCGTCGGGGCCGGTCAGCCGTACGCCCACATCGAGCGCGGAGGTGAGGAGCCGGCGCCGGCGGTTCTCCTCGGCGGTGGGCTGGTCCTTGGCGGCGGCCCGCAGCAGGGTGCGGGCGTCGTGCGAGAGCGCGGTGGCCCGGCTCCGCAGATGGCTGTCCTCCGCGCGGTGCAGATCGCGGGCGACGAGGGTCAGCAGCAGCCAGCCGCAGGCCAGGACCAGGACCGGTACGACCACGCCCACCGCGAGGGCGATCCGGGTGGAGAGTCTCACGGCTGCTCCCGCAGGACGAAACCCACTCCGCGCACGGTGTGGACGAGACGGGGAGCGCCGTCCGCCTCCAGTTTGCGGCGCAGATAGCTGACGAAGGTGTCCACCGCGTCGGTGCGTACGTCGACGTCGTACCCCCAGACCCGCTCCAGCAGCTGGTCGCGGGTGAGGACCAGGCCGGTGTTGCGGGCGAGGACTTCGAGGAGTTCGTACTCGCGCCGGGTGAGGTCGAGGAGGCGGCCGTCGCGGTGTGCGGTACGGGCCGCGGGGTCGATGACGAGACCGCAGGCGCGGACCGGGTCGTGGCCGGCGGGCGGGCGCCGGCGCAGCAGCGCGTGCAGCCGCAGCACCAGCTCCTGGAGCGCGAACGGCTTGACCAGGTAGTCGTCGCCGCCCGCCTGGAGTCCGGCGATGCGGTCGGCGGTCTCGTCGAGCGCCGACAGCATCAGCACGGGGAGGTCGTGTCCGGCGCCGCGCAGGGCCGTGCACACCTCGATTCCGTTCATGCCGGGCATGGACACGTCGAGTACCAGTACATCGGGGGGCGCCTGGGCGACGGCGGCGAGCGCGGCGCGTCCCCCGTCGGCGGTGCGCACCCGGAAGCCGCTGAGCCGCAGCCCGCGCTCCAGCGAGCGGCGTACGGCATCGTCGTCGTCGACCACCAGGACGTCCCCGGGACGGTTCGGACCGCTCATCCGCCTCACCCTCACTCCACGCGACCGCCCCTCGTGCGGCGGCGGGGGCCAGGGTACGACGCCTGCCTGTGGGCGCCCGGGCGGCACCGGGCCGGGGCAGGGGGGAGGGGCGCAGGGCGTGCCTCGGTGCGTCCCCCGCGCCCAAAATGCCGTGCGCGCCGGACGTGGCGCGGCCTACGCTCGCGGCCATGACATCACATGATCAGCAGCAGGGCTCCTCGATTTCGGCCGCCGGGGGTACGGCCCCCGATAGCGAGCTGATGATCCGTCAGGAGACGGAGACGGACCACGAGATGGTGCGTGAGGTGCACGCGCGCGCGTTCGGGCCCGGACCCGTGCCCGCCCTCGTGGAGGCGCTGCGCACGGCCCCTGCGCCGCTGGCGCCGATGTCCTTCGTCGCGACCCTCGGCGGGCGGGTGGTCGGTCATGTGCTGCTGAGCGCGGCACGGCTGGACGCTCCGCGCCGCCTCGTGGACGTCATGACGCTCTCGCCGCTCGGCGTGCACCCCGACGTCCAGCGCCGGGGCATCGGCGCCCGCCTGATCGAGCACGCGCTCGCGGCGGCGGACGAGCGGGGAGTGCCGCTGGTGTTCCTGGAGGGATCGCCGGTGTACTACCGCACGCGCGGCTTCGAGGCGGCGAGCCCGCTCGGCTTCCGCTCGCCGTCCCTGCGCATCCCCGACCCCGCCTTCCAGGTGGCCCGGTTGTCCGCGCACGAGCCGTGGATGACGGGCACCCTCGTCTACTCGGACACCTTCTGGGCCCTGGACTGCGTGGGTCTGCGCGACCCCGAGGCCTGACCGGGCCCCGCCGCCAAGCCCCCAGGGCCCGCCGACCGGCGGGCCCTTTCGTCTGCCCGCGCTTCAGGAGCCACCTCACAGGAACCCACAACACCCGAGCCCGCCGGGCCCCTTGACGCCCCTCGCCGGGCTTCCTAGTGTTTGCTGCTGCTCAGTTGAGTTCGCTTGTGATCGAAAATGTGCGTGCATGTAGTTGTTTCCCTGCCAGAGAGGGTCGCACCACGATGAGATCCCTTCCCCGCGCCCTGCTCGCGGTCCTGCTGCTGTGTCTGTCACTCACCACCGTCCCGCAGGCGGCCGGCGCGGCACGCGCCGCTCCCCGGGCCGCCGCCGCCAATACCGACATCACCGTCGACGGAGCCTCCCCCGGCCGTGTCTTCGACGGCGTCGGGGCGATCAGCGGGGGCGGCGGCAACACCCGGCTGCTGCTCGACTACCCCGAGCCGCAGCGCGGCCAGATCCTCGACTACCTCTTCAAGCCCGGCTACGGGGCCGCCCTGCAGATCCTCAAGGTCGAGGTCGGCGGCGACACCAACTCGACCGACGGCGCCGAGTCCTCCATCGAGCACACCCGGGGCAGCGTCAACTGCTCCAACGGGTACGAGTGGTGGCTGATGGAGCAGGCCAAGGCCCGCAACCCCGGCATCAAACTCGCGGCACTCTCCTGGGGCGCGCCCGGCTGGGTGGGCAACGGCAGCTTCTGGTCCCAGGACATGATCGACTACCTGGTGGCCTGGCTCGGCTGCGCCAAGCAGCACCACCTCACCATCGACTACCTCGGCGGCTGGAACGAGCGCGGCTTCAACGCCGCCTGGTACAAGAACCTGCACGCCACCCTCGCCGCCCAGGGGTACGCCACCAAGGTCGTCGGCGCCGACGACGGCTGGCAGATCGCGACCGCCATGCGCGGCGACAGCGCCCTCAACGACGCCGTGGACATCGTGGGCGCCCACTATCCGTGCGGCTACATGTCCGCCATGACCAGCTGCTCGACCACCCCGGACGCGCTGGCCACCGGCAAACAGCTCTGGGCCAGCGAGAACGGCTCCGAGGACGCGGCCACCGGCGCGGTGCCGATGGCCCGTGCCATCAACCGCGGCTATCTGGACGCCCGGATGACCGCCTTCATCAACTGGCCGGTGGTGGCCGCGCTCTACCCCAACCTCTCGTTCAACAGCATGGGCCTGGTGACGGCCAACCAGCCCTGGTCCGGGGCGTACAGCGTGGACCGCAGCGCCTGGGCGACCGCGCAGACCACCCAGTTCACCGCGCCGGGCTGGCAGTACCTCGACACCGCCTCCGGCTACCTCGGCGGCAACCGCTCCAACGGCAGCTACGTCAGCTACGCCGCGCCGGGCAGGTCCGCCTGGTCCACCGTGTTCGAGACGATGGACGCGTCCGCGGAGCAGACCGTGACGCTGAAGGTGGCCGGCGGCCTGCCCGGCGGCGCCCTGCACGTGTGGTCCACCGACTTCTCCACCAACGGCGCCACCGCCCATCTGGTGCCCGAACCCGACCTCACCGCCACCTCGGGCACGTACCGGCTCACGCTCCGGCCCGGCCACCTCTACACCGTCACCACCACGACCGGGCAGGGCGCGGGCACGGCCGCCGCGCCGCAGCGCGCCCCGCTCTCCCTGCCGTACGCGGACACGCTCGCCGGGACCGCCACCGGGCAGGAGGCGCCGTACCTCGCGTCGATGAACGGCGCCTTCGAGACCGCGCCCTGCGCCGGCGGACGCACCGGCCGCTGTCTGCGCCAGCAGGCCGCCACCACCCCCATCCGCTGGACGAACGAGTCCAGGCCGCAGCCCTACGCCCTGCTGGGCGATGTGAACTGGACCGACTACACCGTCCGTACGGACGCGCTGCTGGAACAGCCGGGAGCGGTCGAACTGCTCGGCCGGGTCGGCACCCAGGGCCGCAACAACAACGGCCTCAACGCCTACCACCTGCGCGTCGCGGACACCGGCGCCTGGTCGCTGCTGCGCACCGACACCGCCTGGTCCGCCACCACCCTGGCGAGCGGCACGGTCACGGCTCCCGGTCTCAAGACCTGGCACACCCTGGCCCTGACCTTCCAGGGCGCCACCATCACCGCCAAGCTCGACGCGGCCACCCTCGCCACCGTCACCGACAGCAGTTACGGCGCCGGTCAGATCGGTCTGGGCACCGCGGGCTACTACGGCGCCCAGTTCGCCAACCTGAGCATCACCCCCGGCACGACGGCGCCGCTCGACGGCACGTACCAGCTCGTCAACGCCAACAGCGGCCAGCTCCTGGACGCCTCCGGGCAGGGCACCGCCGACGGCACCCCGGTCATCCAGTGGTCGGACAACGGAGGCACCAACCAGCGGTGGCGGCTCGCCTCGACGGGCGACGGCTACTACACCATCACGGGCGTGGCCAGCGGCAAACGCCTCGACGTGCCCGACCGGAGCGTGGTGCCGGGAGCCCAGCTCAACCTGTGGACCGCCAACGGCGGCCCCAACCAGCAGTGGCGCGTCACCCCCGGGAACGGCGGCTGCCACACCCTGGAGTCCCGCCTCGACGGCCATCTCGCGGACGTGAGCGGCGGCTCGCTCGTCCTGGGCGCCCAGGTGATCCAATGGCCCGCGAACGGGGCCGCCAACCAGTGCTGGAGGCTGGTCAAGGTGGGCTGACCGGCGGGCCCGGCGGCGGGCCGATCCGGGGAACACTTGACCTCGACTTAACTAGAGGTCGTACGTTCCTCGTATGAGTATGGAAACCACCGCGTGGACACAGCTCCACAACGTCATCACCGCGCAGCAGGAACGACGACCGTTCAACCGCGCCACCCTGCGACGCATCGCTGTGTTCGCGCGGCCCCACCGCCGCCGTATCGCCCTGTTCCTCGTGCTCAGCATCGCCACGGCGCTCCTGGCGGTGGCCACCCCGCTCCTCGCCGGGCGCGTCGTCAACGCGATCGTCGGCGGCGAGGAGACGGGGACCGTCACCCGGCTGGCCCTGCTGATCGCCGGGATCGCGCTCGCCGAGGCGGCCCTGGGCGTGGTCGGCAGATGGCTGTCCGCGACACTCGGCGAAGGCCTCATCCTGGACCTGCGCACGGCCGTCTTCGACCACGTCCAGCGCATGCCGGTCGCCTTCTTCACCCGCACCCGCACCGGCGCCCTGGTGAGCCGCCTCAACAACGACGTCATCGGCGCCCAGCGCGCCTTCAGCAACACCCTCTCCGGTGTGGTCAGCAACCTGGTGACGCTGCTGCTCACCCTCGCCGTTATGCTCGGCATCTCCTGGCAGATCACCCTGCTCGCGCTGGTCCTGCTCCCCGTCTTCGTCCTGCCCGCGCGCCGTATGGGCACCCGCATGGCCCGGCTCCAGCGCGAGGCCGCCGAGCACAACGCCGCCATGGGCACCCGGATGACCGAACGGTTCTCGGCGCCCGGCGCGACCCTGGTCAAACTGTTCGGGCGGCCCGCCGACGAGTCCGCCGAGTTCGCCGCCCGCGCCGGGCGGGTGCGTGACATCGGCGTCCGTACGGCGATGGCGCAGTCCGCGTTCATCACCGCCCTCACCCTCGTCTCCGCGCTCGCGCTCGCCCTGGTCTACGGACTCGGCGGCTACTACGCCCTGCACGGCAAGCTCGAAGCGGGCGCGGTCGTCTCCCTCGCCCTGCTCCTCACCCGGCTGTACGCCCCGCTCACCGCGCTCGCCGGGGCACGGGTGGAGGTCATGAGCGCGCTCGTCAGCTTCGAGCGGGTCTTCGAGATCCTGGACCTCAAGCCCCTCATCGCCGAGAAGCCGCAGGCCGAGAAGGTGCCCGACGGGCCGGTCTCCGTCGAGTTCGACGACGTGCGGTTCGGCTACCCGTCCGCCGACAAGGTCTCGCTCGCCTCCCTCGAAGAGGTCGCGAGCCTCGACACCCGAGGGGGCGCCGAGGTGCTGCGCGGCATCTCCTTCCGCGCCGAGCCCGGCCAGATGGTCGCCCTGGTGGGCTCCTCCGGCGCCGGCAAGTCGACCGTCGCCCAACTCCTGCCGCGGCTGTACGACACCGACTCCGGAGCGGTACGCCTCGGCGGCGTGGACGTACGGGACCTGAGCGCCGACTCGATCCGCGACACCATCGGCATGGTCACCCAGGACGGCCACCTCTTCCACGAGTCGGTCCGCGCCAACCTGCTGCTCGCCCGCCCGGACGCGGCCGAGGAGGACCTCTGGGACGCCCTGCGCCGGGCCCGCCTGGACGGCCTGGTCGCCTCCCTGCCCGACGGGCTCGACACCGTCGTCGGCGAACGCGGCTACCGCCTCTCCGGCGGCGAACGCCAGCGCCTGACGATCGCCCGGCTGCTCCTCGCCCGCCAGCGCGTCGTCATCCTCGACGAGGCCACCGCCCACCTCGACAACACCTCCGAGGCGGCCGTGCAGGAGGCGCTGGGCGAGGCCCTGGAGGGCCGCACCGCGGTCGTGATCGCCCACCGCCTCTCCACGATCCGGTCCGCCGACCTCATCCTCGTGGTGGAGGACGGCCGCATCGTGGAACGCGGCACCCACGACGAACTGCTCGCCCGCGAGGGCCGCTACCAGGAGCTCTACCGCACCCAGTTCGCCCGCCCGGGGGGTGCGCCCGCCGAGCGGGGCTGACTCGCCCCCCCCGCGAACGGCCCGGTCCGGCCGGCCCGCCTGCCCCCGCGGGCGGCCCGACCGGTCCCGCTTGCCTGATGGCGGCCCCCGGGCGGGTGCGGCGCCGCACCGAAGCGTAGGAGCGCACACCGCACGACCGGCCGAAATCCGGCGAGGAACCGACGGCTCGCACCAAGGCTCAACGGGGCGCAGACTGAAGTTGTCCCCTCGGGGGCCGTCTCTCGGGGAACCCGGAGCCCACGATGCGTGCCGCACTGAGAATCCTCGTAGCCGGAGCGATGGCCCTCGGTCTGCCACTGCCACCGGTGGCATCGGGCATATCCGCGGCAGCGGCCACGAGCTGCGCGACCACGTACCAACTGCCCGTCGTGGCGGGGTACGAGGGCCGGTACACCGAGCGCGGCGCGAGTCCCTATCAGCCCACCTGTTCCGTCTTCACGAATACGTCACTGGACGGCGCCGTACTGCTGATCCGCAGTCAGAACGGTGACGTCGACTCCACGTCCGCGAGTACCACCCCCACCCAGTGGGCCGCCGACAGCGCCAGGCAGGCCGCGCAGGACTTCGTGGCGCGCGACGAGACGGTCGTCCTGCCGGGCGAGTCGGTCGTCCTCAACTACCGCGGACAGAGCCGGTTCACGGTCTCGCTGGCGGACATCCAGATCAACGCGGCGAGCAAGCTGGCCGACGGCATCGTCGCGTACGGCATCAAGAGGGCGCGTGCGGCCGGGCTCGACAAGATCGAAAACCGGATCAACCTCCAGACCAACATCGTGGCGTGTGCCAAGGCGGCGAGCGACGCGTGGAGCCAGGCTCGCGAGAGGCGAACGCTTCCCGATCTCGCACTTGTGCTTCAGCAGACCGAACAGGCCGTGTCCGGCCCGTGCAGGACGGCCTACGACACGATCAGGGACTTCGACGCCAGGGCCCCCGAGCCCCGCGCCTCGAAACCGTGGCAGGAGGCCCTGGAGTGGGCACGCGGCTTCAATCGCCCCTACTGGGAAAACGCCCTGCACCAAGCCGCGACCGCGCCCCTCGGTGAGCTGCTGCTCCATGCCCACCGCTGACCTGCTCCAGAGGCCATCGCGCAGTCCCTGCCGCACTACTGGTAGGAAACCTTCCCATCCGCTACGCTCCCCGGCGGTGGCTTGGCGCGGTGCCCGTCCCCCGTGGGTATGACGCGCTCAGCGAGAGCTCTGACCCGGCTGCCGTGGCGCCGCCCCCTGCCTGACAGGCCGGGGGGCGGGGCCGCGCAACGGTGTCCAGCTCTCGCCGTCACCCACCCACGGAGTCCAGGTATGCGCCTGAACACCCCACCCCCACTCCGCCTTCCAGGGGGCAGGACCCTCACCCTCCCGCTCGTCCTCGCCGCCGTGCTCGTCCTCCTCGGCGGTCTGCTGCTCGCCTGGCCCGGACGGGCCGGAGCCGCCGCCGACCCCCTCATCTCGCGCGGGAAGCCCGCCACCGCCTCCTCCACCGAGACCTCCTCCCTCGCCGCAGCGAACGCCTTCGACGGCGACAGCGCCACCCGCTGGGCCAGCGCCGAGGGCAAGGACCCGCAGTGGATCCGTGTCGACCTCGGCGCCACCGCCACCGTCAGCCGGGTCAAGCTCAGCTGGGAGGCCGCCTACGCCAAGGCCTACCGCGTCGAGGTGTCCCAGGACGGCGCGTCCTGGACCCCGCTCGCCGAGGAGAAGGCGGGCAACGGCGGCACCGACGACTGGACCGCGCTGTCCGGCAAGGGCAGGTACCTGCGCGTCTACGGCACCGCACGCGCCACCGCGTACGGCTACTCGCTCTACGAGGTCGAGGTGTACGGCACCGTCGACGGGGGCCCGCCGCCCGGCGGGGCCTTCACCGTGGTCGCCGCCGGTGACATAGCCGCCCAGTGCACCGCCTCCGACAGCGCCTGCGCCCACCCCAAGACCGCCGCGCTCGCCCAGCGGATCGACCCGAAGTTCTACCTCACGATGGGGGACAACCAGTACGACGACGCCCGCATAGCCGACTACCGCGCCTACTACGACAAGACCTGGGGGGCCTTCAAGGCCAAGACCCACCCCATCCCCGGCAACCACGAGACATACGACCCGGCGGGGTCCCTGGCCGGCTACAAGGCGTACTTCGGCAGCATCGCCTACCCGCAGGGCAAGAGCTACTACAGCTTCGACGAGGGCAACTGGCACTTCATCGCCCTCGACTCCAACTCCTTCGACCAGTCCGCACAGATCAACTGGCTCAAGGCGGACCTTGCGGCCAACAGCAAGCAGTGCGTCGCGGCCTACTGGCACCACCCCCTGTACTCCTCCGGCGGCCACGGCAACGACCCGGTCTCCAAGCCCGTCTGGAAGCTCCTCTACGGGGCCAAGGCCGACCTCGTCCTCAACGGACACGACCACCACTACGAGCGGTTCGCGCCGCAGGACCCCGACGGCAAAGCGACCGCCGACGGCATCGTGGAGATCGTGGGCGGCATGGGCGGTGCCGAGCCGTACCCGATCGAGCAGGTCCAGCCCAACAGCCAGAAGCGGATCAGCGGCCAGTACGGCGTGCTGAAGCTGGAGTTCACCGACTCCGGCTACGGGTGGACCTACGTCGGCACCGACGGGCAGGTCAAGGACACCAGCCCGAAGTACGGCTGCCACTGATGTACCTGGCCACCACCGGCCGTCCGGACGCGCCGCCCAGCACCTCGGGTGCCGGGCGGCGCGTCCCCGGCACCGTCCTCGCGCTCGGCGCGGTCAGCCTCGTCACCGATGTCTCCTCCGAGATGGTCACGGCGGTGCTGCCGCTCTACCTGGTCCTGGGCCTCGGCCTCTCCCCGCTCCAGTTCGGCTTCCTGGACGGCATGTTCAACGGCGCCACCGCGCTCGTACGGCTGCTCGGCGGTCGGCTCGCCGACCGCGGCGGCCGGCACAAGCGGGTCGCCGGCGCCGGCTATCTGCTCTCCGCGCTCTCCCGGCTCGCACTGCTCCTCGCCGGCGGCGCCACCGCCGGCATCGCCGCGGCCCTCGCCGCCGACCGGCTCGGCAAGGGCATCCGCACCGCCCCGCGCGACGCCCTCATCTCCCTCAGCGGCCCGCCGCAGACACTCGGCCGCTCCTTCGGCGTGCACCGCGCCATGGACACCACGGGCGCGCTCCTCGGGCCGCTCGCCGCCTTCGCCGTGCTCCAGGCGACCACCGACGCCTACGACGCGGTGTTCGTCGTCAGCTTCTGCACCGGACTGCTGGGCGTGCTCCTGCTCGCCGTCTACGTCCCGGGGGCCTCCCGCACGGCCCCCGCCCCCG
>NZ_JBJHPC010000631.1:0-3941 GCF_045257485.1 Streptomyces sp. YS-3
CGCCCCGCCCGCCCCGCTGCCCCTGCACATTCCGGTCCCGCCGACGGCCGCTCCCCCGCGCCCGGCGTTCCGGCCGGTGACCATCCGTACCGCCAGGGACGCGGTGACCGCGGCGGCGCTCTATCTGAAGTGGCTCGGCTTCCGCGACGTCCTGCAGTCCGAGGCGCGCCCCGCCTCCGGCATCGATCTGCGCGGCCCCGGCCTGGTCGCCCAGGTCGACCCGACCACCCGCCCGGCGTCGCTGCGCGCGGTGGAGTGCCTGTGGCTGAACGCGCTCAGCACGTCCTCCACCGGCGTCTACTTCTCGCTCGCCGGATACACCAAGGACGCCCGCGCCCGCGGCGAGGAACTGTCCGTCCCGCTGTTCGTGATGGACCTGACCGGCACGCCCCAGCCGGTCAACGACGCGGCGGACGAGCTGGTGGCGACCGGCCCCTGAGCGGGCCGGGCGACGGGGGCCCGCGGGTGACCGCGACGCTCCCCGTCGTCCTCGGGCGGCCGGGCGGCGACCGCCGTGGCCGCGCTACTCCCCGTACCCCTCCCTCAGCTCCACCTTCCGCACCTTGCCGCTCACCGTCATCGGGAACTCCGCCAGGATCCGCAGCCGTYGCGGCACCTTGTAGTGCGCGAGCCGGTCGCGGCAGAACTCCGCGATCTCCTCCAGGGCGGGCGGGGCCGCCGGGTCGCGGGGGATCACGCACGCGAGGATCTCCTCGCCGTACTTCTCGTCGGGCACGCCCACGACCTGGACGTCCGCGATCTTCGGGTGGGTGTGGAGGAACTCCTCGATCTCGCGCGGATAGACGTTCTCACCACCCCGGATGATCATGTCCTTGATGCGGCCCACGATCTGGAGGTAACCGTCCCTCGCGCATCGACGCGAGATCCCCCGTGTGCATCCACCGCCCGGCGTCGATCGCCTCGGCGGTCCGCTCCGGCTCGTCCCAGTAGCCGAGCATCACGCTGTAGCCGCGGGTGCACAGTTCGCCCGCCTCGCCGCGCGGCACCGTGACACCGGTGGCCGGGTCCACCACCTTCACCTCGATGTGCGGCAGCACCCGTCCCACCGTGCCGGTCCTACGCTCCAGATCGTCCTCGACGCGCGTCTGGGTGGAGACCGGGGACGTCTCCGTCATGCCGTAGCAGATGGACACCTCCGCCATGTTCATCTCCGCGACCACCCGCTTCATCACCTCGACCGGGCACGGCGAGCCCGCCATGATGCCGGTACGCAGCGAGGACAGGTCGTACGAGCCGAAGTCCGGCAGGTTCAGCTCGGCGATGAACATCGTCGGCACCCCGTACAACGAGGTGCACCGCTCCCGCTCCACCGCCCGCAGCGTCGCCGCCGGGTCGAAGGACGGCGCCGGGATCACCACACAGGCTCCGTGCGTGAGGGCCGCGAGGTTGCCCATCACCATGCCGAAGCAGTGATAGAACGGCACCGGCACACAGATCCGGTCCTGCTCGCTGTAGGAGATCATCTCCCCCACGAAATAACCGTTGTTGAGGATGTTGTGGTGGGAGAGCGTCGCCCCCTTGGGGAAGCCGGTGGTCCCCGAGGTGTACTGGATGTTGATGGGGTCGTCGCACGACAACTCGGCAGCGTGCTCCGCCAGTCGACCCGGCGCCACGGAACCGCCCGCCGACAGCAGCGCGTCCCACGACGCGTCCCCGATGTAGTGTACGGCCCGCAGCCCGGGACACTCCGGACGCGCCTGCTCCACCAGCGCCCGGTAGTCGCTGGACCGGTGCGCCCGCGAGGCGACCAGCAGCGAGATCCCGGCCTGCTTCAGTACGTACGCGAGTTCGTGCGCCCGGTACGCCGGGTTGATGTTCACCATGACGGCGCCGATCCGGGCCGTCGCGTACTGCACGAGCACCCACTCCGGGCAGTTCACCGCCCAGATCCCGACGCGGTCGCCCCGGGCGACCCCGCTGCCGAGCAGTCCGCGCGCCAGCTCGTCGACGGCCGCGGCGAACCGCGCGTACGTCCAGCGCCGCCCGGACTCCATGTCGACCAGCGCCTCACGGTCCGGCCAGGCGGCGACCGCCCGGTCCAGAGCGGCCCCGATCGTGTCGCCGAGCAGCGGTGTGCCGCCGATGCCGTGCGCGTACGACAGTTCGGTCATCGCAGGTCCCCCTCGTCGTACTCGGCCGTCGAGCCCGCCGCGGTCGCCTCGCGCAGTTCGATACGGCGGATCTTCCCGGAGACCGTCTTGGGCAGCTCGCCGAACTCGATGCGGCGGATGCGCTTGTACGGGGCGAGGACCGCGCGCGAGTGCGCGAACAGCACCTTCGCGGTGTCCGGGCCGGGCTCCCAGCCGGCCGCCAGCACGATGTACGCCTTGGGCACGGCGAGCCGCAGCGGGTCGGGCGCGGGCACGACGGCCGCCTCGGCCACCGCCTCGTGCTCCAGGAGCGCGCTCTCCAGCTCGAACGGGCTGATCTTGTAGTCGGAGGCCTTGAAGACGTCGTCGGCGCGGCCCACGTAGGTGATGTAGCCGTCCTCGTCGCGGGAGCCGATGTCGCCGGTGCGGTAGTAGCCGCCGGCCATCGCCTCCGCCGTACGCTCCGGGTCGCCGTGGTAGCCGGTCATCAGGCCGACCGGGCGGGCCGAGAGGTCGAGGGCGATCTCTCCCTCGGCCGCGCCGGGCTCGCCGGTCACCGGGTCCAGGAGCTCCACCCGGTAGCCGGGGCTCGGCCGGCCCATCGACCCGCTCTTGAGCACCTGGCCCGGGGAGTTGGCCACTTGGACGGCCGTCTCGGTCTGTCCGAAGCCGTCCCGGACGACCCGGCCCCACACGCGCCGGACGGTCTCGATGACCTCAGGGTTGAGCGGTTCACCGGCCGCGACGACCTCGCGGGGCGGGTTCCGCAGCGCGCTCAGATCCGCCTGGATCAGCATCCGCCACACCGTGGGCGGCGCACAGAAGCTGGTGACGCCCGCCCTGTCCATCTCCGCCATGAGCCGGGCCGCGTCGAAGCGCGTGTAGTTGTGGATGAAGACGGTGGCCTCGGCGTTCCACGGGGCGAAGAGGTTCGACCAGGCGTGCTTGGCCCAGCCGGGCGAGGAGATGTTCAGATGGACGTCGCCGGGCTTCAGCCCGATCCAGTACATGGTCGCCAAGTGGCCGACGGGATACGAGACATGGGTGTGCTCGACGAGCTTGGGGCGGGCCGTGGTGCCGGAGGTGAAGTAGAGCATCAGCGGGTCGTCGGCCAGGGTGATTCCGTCCGGCTCGAACCGCGTGTCCGCCCCGAACGCGTCGTCGAAGTCGAGCCAGCCCGGAACGGGGTCGGCGCCACGCGGCTTCACGGCGATCCGGGTGTACTCCCCCGGCACATCGGCGAACTTGGCGGTGTCCTCGGCCCGTACGATCACGTGCCGGGCGCGCCCCCGCTCGATCCGGTCCCGCAGATCGGCGGGGCCCAGCAGCGGGGTCGCGGGGATGACGACGGCCCGCAGCTTCATCGCGGCCAGCGCGGTCATCCACAGTTCCTGCTGGTTGCCGAGCATCACCAGGACCCGGTCCCCGGCCCGTACGCCACGCGCGCGCAGCCAGTTGGCGACCTGGTCGGAGCGCAGGGACATCTCGGCGTACGAGAGGGTGGTCTCGCTGCCGTCCTCCTCGACGATGTGCAGCGCGGTGGCGGCATTGCCCTCGGCGATGACGTCGAACCAGTCGAGCGCCCAGTTGAACCGCTCGGGACGCGGCCAGGTGAAGCCCCGGCAGGCCGTCGCGTAGTCCTCCCGGTGCTCCAGCAGGAAGTCCCGTGCGGCCCGGAACTCCTCCGTGGCGCCACGTGCGTCCATGTGCCCTCCTCGTTGCCTGGCCACTCTTCACCACGGTGCGGTGGGTGACCAGGACTCTTTACCCCCGCAGGGGGGTGCGGGGGAAGCCCGCGCGGCATTCGTCCCAGCCCCTCCGGGCCCCGGG
>NZ_JBJHPC010000632.1:0-3938 GCF_045257485.1 Streptomyces sp. YS-3
CGTGTGTACATGCACGTCAAGCAGGCCGTCCTGGAACGGCGCTACGAAGGCGGCACCCTCCTTACCGAAGGCGAGCTGGCCGAGGCCGTCGGAGTGTCGCGCACACCCGTGCGCGAGGCGCTGCTCAAGCTCGAAGTCGAAGGGCTCATCCGGCTCTACCCCAAGAAGGGCGCCCTCGTCCTCGCCGTCTCCGCGCAGGAGACCGCCGACGTGGTCGAGACGCGGCTGCTGGTCGAGGAGTTCGCGGTCCGCAGGGCGGTGCCCGCCCCCGCGCGGCTGATCGCGCGCCTGGAGGAGCTCCTCGCGGAGCAGAAGGAGAACGCCGCCAGCGGCGACCTCGCCGCCGTCGCCGTCACCGACCGCTGCTTCCACGCCGAGATCGTCCGCAACGCCGGCAACGAGATCCTCTCCCGCCTCTACGACCAGATGCGCGACCGCCAGCTGCGGATGGGCGTCGCCGTGATGCACGCCCAGCCCGACCGGATCGCCAAGAACATCACCGAGCACCAGGAGATGCTGGACGCCATCAGGGCCGGGGACGCCGAGCGCGCCGCGCACTGCGTACGCCAGCACCTCAGCTGGGTCAAGGTCCTGGTCAGGGGTGAGGAACGATGAGCTCCGCCTCCGCCGGGTCCTCCCCCTCCGCCGGATCCCCCGCCTCCTCTTCCGCCGGGTCCGAGCGCGAGCCCCTCGGTGGGCGCCGCGCCGCCCTCGTGTGGGGCATCGGCGTCAGCGTCTACTTCGTCGCCGTCATCTTCCGCACCAGCCTCGGCGTCGCCGGCCTCGACGCCGCCGACCGCTTCGGCGTCAACGCCTCCGCGCTCTCCACCTTCTCCATACTCCAGCTGCTCGTGTACGCGGGGATGCAGATACCCGTCGGCCTCATGGTCGACCGCCTCGGCACCAAGAAGGTGCTCACCCTGGGCGTCGTGCTCTTCACGGCCGGGCAGCTCGGCTTCGCCCTCTCGCCCACCTACGGCACCGCCCTCGCCTCCCGCGCCCTGCTCGGCTGCGGCGACGCGATGACCTTCATCAGCGTCCTGCGGCTCGGCACGCGCTGGTTCCCCGTCCGGCGCGGACCGCTGATCGCCCAGGTCGCGGCGCTCTTCGGGGTGGCGGGCAACCTCGTCTCCACCATCGTCATCTCCCGTACGCTCCACGGGATCGGCTGGACCGCCACCTTCACGGGCAGCGCGGTCGCGGGCGTCGCCGTGCTGATCCCGCTGCTGCTCTTCCTGCGCGACCACCCCGAGGGCCACGAGCCCCCGCCCGCCACCCACGCCGGCGCCGCCTACGTACGCCGCCAGATCGCCGAGTCCTGGCGCGAGCCGGGCACCCGCCTCGGCATGTGGGTGCACTTCACCACCCAGTTCCCCGGCATGGTGTTCCTGCTGCTGTGGGGGATGCCGTACTTGGTCGAGGCGCAGGGGCACTCGCGGGGGACGGCCGGCGAGCTGCTGACCCTCGTGGTGCTCTCCAACATGGTGGTGGGCCTGGTGTACGGGCAGGTCATCGCCCGCCACCACGCCGCCCGCGCGCCGCTCGCCCTCGGCACGGTCGGGGCGACCGCCGCCCTGTGGGCCGCCGCGGTCGCCTATCCCGCCCCGCACACACCGATGTGGCTGCTGATCGTCCTGTGCGTGGTGCTCGGCGCCTGCGGCCCGGCCTCGATGATCGGGTTCGACTTCGCCCGCCCGGCCAACCCGCCCGAGCGGCAGGGCACGGCCTCGGGAATCGTCAACATGGGCGGCTTCACGGCCTCGATGACGACACTGCTGGCGATCGGCGTGCTCCTCGACGCGACCGGCGACAACTACCGGATCGCGTTCGCCTCGGTGTTCGTCCTCCAGGCCCTGGGCGTGGCCCAGATCCTGCGGCTGCGCGGCCGGGCGGCACACCGCGAACGGGAGCGGCTGGTCGCGAGCCGGGTGGAGGCGGTACACGTACCGGCGTGACGCGCCGGAGGCTCCGGCGCGCGACGACGGACCCCGCGCGGGCGAGGGCGTGACGGGGAGCCCGCGTGGGCGCGGAGGCGTGCGGGGTGGGCTGCGCGCGCCCCCACGGCGTGACGGCGAAGGCGTGCGGGGCGACCCTGGTGCGCGCCCACGGCGTTACCGCGAAGCCGTGCGGGGCGCCGGCCCGCCTGCGCGCCTACGGCGTGACCGCGAAGTTCCGCAGGATCGCCGCCGCCAGCTCCTGGTCGCCCTCGGTCTTCACCCGGTCCGCCACCGCGTGCGGGCGCACCCGGCCACAGGCGAGACGCACGAACGTCTCCCAGTCCATCGCGATCGTCACCAGCGGGCCGAGCGAGGGCGCGCCGTCGATCGTGCCGTGGCCCTCGGCGTCGACCCGTACCGTACGCAGGAACTCCACCGGCCCGTGGATGTCGAAGACGACGGCCGAGTTCGGCGGGGCTCCCGCGTCCTTGGCGACGACCTTCGGCAGGGTGTGCAGCAGGATGTCGCGCGCGACGTACGCACCCGGCGAGTCCAGGTTGCCCGGCCGGCCCAGCGCCCACCGCAGGTCCTGCTCGTGCACCCACACGTCGAACGCCCGCATCCGCAGCGCCAGTTCCAGGGTCTGCTCGGTGCCGAGCGGCGCGCGGACCAGGGTGCCGGGATCGCGGGTCTCGTTGCGCAGCTGACGCGCCCGGCGGATGACCGTGTACTCCAGCTCCGAGGTCATCTCCGGCGCGGTGTGGTGCCGGCGCACATCGACCTGCATCTCCATGTAGCGCGCGAACTCACTCTGCACGTGGTAGAGATCGCGCGGCAGCGTGTGGATCGGCCGTGGATCACCGAGCTGTTCGCACTCCATCCCGATGATGTGCGACACGATGTCGCGCACCGACCACGCCGGACACGGCGTGGCGCGGTTCCACTCCCCCTCGGCGAGCGGCATCACCAGCTCGGATATCGCCTCGATGGAATGGGTCCAGGCATCGGCGTAGGTCTGGAGGCTGGGATGGACGGTCACGGGACCCCTCGGCGGTTCTGTACGTACGCGGGCTGGGCGCTGTGGCAGTTAAGTTACGCTGCCGAAAGGCACCCCGGCAGTGCTTTCGTGTGACGATCGTAGGCCCGTGTTGACAACTCGAATGCCAGGACGGTGGTAGTGTGCGCGCCTCTCTCATCCAATTCGGTGTAGACCCCCAGGAATCGGCGGATTCCCGCAGGCGGCGAGCTGCCTCGCTGGTACGGGAGCAGACGGGCAGTGACCTCGTCGTGCTGCCGGAGCTGTGGACGGTGGGGGCGTTCGCGTACGAGAGCTTCGCGGCCGAGTCGGAGAAGGCGGCTGACGGGCCGACGCATGAGGCCATGTCAGAGGCCGCGCGGGACGCGGGTGTCTGGCTGCACGCGGGCTCGATCCCCGAACGCGGCGAGGACGGCGGCCTCTACAACACCTCCCTGGTCTTCTCCCCCGAGGGCGAACTCGCGGCCGTCTACCGAAAGATCCACCGCTTCGGCTTCGACCAGGGGGAGGCGGTCCTGATGAGCGCGGGCACCGACCTGGTGACCGTCCCGCACCCGCAGACCACCCTGGGCCTGGCGACCTGTTACGACCTGCGCTTCCCCGAACTGTTCCGGGGCCTGGTCGACGCGGGCGCCCAGACCTTCGTCGTCCCGGCCGGCTGGCCCGCGAGGCGCCTGGCCCACTGGACGCTGCTCGCCCGGGCGCGCGCGGTCGAGAACCAGGCGTACGTCCTGGCCTGCGGCACCGGCGGCACCCACGCGGGCGTCCCGCAGGCGGGCCACAGCATCGTGGTCGACCCGTGGGGCGAGGTCCTGGGAGAGGCGGGCGAGGGCGAGGAGGTCCTCACGGTGGAGCTGGACCCGCAGAAGGTGGCGGCGACGCGGGAGCAGTTCCCGGCACTGAAGGACCGCCGCCTGCACTGAGGGGCGACCGGCCGCCCCTCAGTGCAGGCGGCGGTCCTTCAG
>NZ_JBJHPC010000633.1:0-3937 GCF_045257485.1 Streptomyces sp. YS-3
CCGCTAGGCCGGGCGGCGTCCCCCTACCGTCCCCGCTAGGCCGAGCGGCGTACGCGGGCCGCCTTGCGGGCCTCGGCGAGCTGCTGGGCCTCGGTGGTCCGCCGGCCTCCGCCGGAGCGGCCGGGACGGCCCGGGGTGGTGCCGATACCCCGGAAGGGGGCCCCGCCGCACTTGGGGCGCTCGGCCGCCGGCGCGTTGCCGATCGGGACGCCCGACGGTGCCTGGGCGCCGGTGATCCGGTTCAGTTCGGCCTCGCCGGAGCGGACCTGGGTGATCTGCGGCCGGATACCGGCGTCCGCCATCAGCCGGGTCATGTCGCGGCGCTGGTTGGGCGTGACCAGGGTGACAACGCTGCCGGACTCACCGGCGCGCGCGGTACGGCCGCCCCGGTGGAGGTAGTCCTTGTGGTCGGCGGGCGGATCGACGTTGACGACCAGGTCGAGGTCGTCGACGTGGATGCCCCGGGCCGCCACGTTCGTCGCCACCAACGTGGTGACCTGCCCGTCCTTGAACTGGGCCAGGGTGCGGGTGCGCTGCGGCTGCGACTTGCCGCCGTGCAGCGCGGCGGCCCGTACACCGCTGCTCATGAGGTGCTTGGTGAACTGGTCGACCGCGTGCTTGGTGTCCAGGAACATGATCACCCGGCCCTCGCGGGCGGCGATCTCCGTGGCGGTGGCGTACTTGTCGGCGCCGTGCACATGCAGCAGGTGGTGTTCCATCGTGGTGACCGCCGCCGCCGAGGGGTCGACGGAGTGGACCACCGGGTCGCTCAGATAGCGGCGCACCAGCAGGTCCACGTTGCGGTCCAGGGTGGCGGAGAACAGCATCCGCTGCCCGTCCGGGCGCACCAGGTCGAGCAGCTCGGTGACCTGCGGCATGAAGCCCATGTCGGCCATCTGGTCGGCCTCGTCCAGCACGGTGATGTCCACCCGGTCCAGACGGCAGTCGCGGCGCTCGACGAGGTCCTTCAGCCGCCCGGGGGTCGCCACGACGACCTCGGCGCCGGAGCGCAGTGCCCCGGCCTGGCGTCCGATCGACATTCCGCCGACGACGGTGGCCAGGCGCAGCCTGAGCGACCTGGCGTACGGGGTGAGCGCGTCGGTGACCTGCTGGGCCAGCTCACGGGTGGGGACCAGGATCAGGGCCAGCGGCTGCTTGGAGTCGGCGCGCTTGCCCGCGGTACGGGCCAGGAGCGCGAGGCCGAAGGCCAGGGTCTTGCCGGAGCCGGTGCGGCCACGGCCGAGCACGTCACGGCCCGCGAGGGAGTTCGGCAGGGTGGCGGCCTGGATGGGGAACGGCTCCGTCACACCCCGGTCGGTGAGCGCCGCCAGCAGCGGGGCGGGCATGTCCAGGTCGGCGAAGGCCTCGGCCGCGGGAAGCGCCGGGGTGACGGTGGCGGGCAGGGCGAATTCACCCTGCGGGGCGGCGGGGCGCCTTGTGCGGCCGGCGGAGCGGCTCTGCGCCTGGGCGCGGTAGCGTGCGCCACCGCGTTCGGCGCCGCCGGATCCGGATCCCTTGCGCTCGCCGTAGGAGCGGTCATTCGTACGTGTTGATCGGTTCATGCAGAACCTTCCTCGATATGGCACGTATCGAGGAATTCGCGGCGGAGACGACTGCCGGGGAATCGCAAGAACGAGCCGAAAGAAAAGACGAGAACGAGCCCGGTCCGGCCGCGTCGTCGCGGGCCGCCGGGCCTCGGAATACCTGCCGTGGGCCGGTCCGCGGGGATGGTCCCGGCGGAGCGGTGCCGCGTACGGCGGTACCCGGTGTCCCGCGTGTCGTGGAGTGCCGTCCACGGCGCGGTGGACACGGGCCGTACGGGCGCGTGTCCTGGAGACAGCAACGAGCTGGGGCCCGTACACAAGGTGCGGGCCCCAGCTGCGTCATACCTGCGCTTCAGTGGCGTCAGGCGGGGGTGATGTTCTCCGCCTGCGGGCCCTTCTGGCCCTGCGTGACGTCGAAGTTCACCTTCTGGCCTTCCTGAAGCTCACGGAAGCCCTGGGTGGCGATGTTCGAGTAGTGGGCGAACACGTCCGGGCCGCCACCCTCCTGCTCGATGAAGCCGAAGCCCTTTTCCGAGTTGAACCACTTCACGGTGCCAGTAGCCATGTCATATCTCCTTCGGGGCATTGCCCTTGGAATCCACACTGTGTGAACCCCGGCGTCGCCGCGATGATTACCCCGTCCGGAAAGCACCGGAAATACAAAAGTGCCCGGCGGAAGATTGCCCGCCCAGGCACTTGAAGTCTTTGGGAACCACAACTGCAACTGAGATCAACAGTAGCACGGGTCGGCCGCCGCGTACAGCAAATGCCGAAGGTTTCAGCCGAACGCCGCAGAATCCCCGATCTCCCGGGGAAAACGCCCCGAACGCACCACCCCGGCCCTTTGCTTACGTAAAGCATACTTTCGGGGTACGGGGAGGAGACGCCCGGCAACGTCCGGGAAGCGGCCCGGTGCGCTCCGCGCCTGTGCCAGAGTGTTGGCCGTGCTCCCCGAGGCCCCGCGCCCGCCCGTCCTCACCGCCGACTTCACCTCCCCCGCGCAGTGGGTGGCGGGCCGCTCCTGGGCGTATCCGGACGGCGGCCCCGTCAATCCCGGCGACGACAAGCTCGACCATCTGGTCCCCGACGCCGAGTACGGCCGCACCGGCACGTTCCGGGCGAGGCGCCGCCCCGACGGCATGTGGAACACGGGGCTGCTGACCACCGAGGGCAGTGACGAGGACTTCATGGTCCGCGCGGGTGACGTCCTGGAGGCCCGGGTCCGGCTGCCCCGCGAGACGGGGGCCTGGCCGGCGATCTGGACCTGGCGGGACGGCGGCCAGGAGGTCGACGTGTTCGAGTACCACCCCGACAACCCCGATCTCCTGGAACTGACCAACCACGTCCGGGACGCCCACCACTACCACCGCGACCCGTCCGTCGCCCCCGGCGCCCTCCTGGACCTGCGGGTCGAGTTCGGCGCCCGTTCGGTGACGTGGTGGGTGAACGGCGCCCCGGTCTTCGCCGACCACAAGGGGGTGGGCCGCCGCTGGCACGCCCATCTCATCGTCAACCTCTCGGTCAGCGCGGGCCGTTACCACCCCCGGCCCGCTCCCGATGTGTCGGAGATGTCGTTCGAGGTGCCCGCGCTGCGGGTGTACCGGGAACCGGCGAACGCCGTATGACACCGAACCCGTGACACCGACTCCGTGACGTCCCAACTGCGTGACGTCTCGTCACATGGCTTGGGCGCTACGGGTTTCAGGCGCGCGCATCGGTACGGAAGGTGACGTCCTTGCCGGAGAGCGTCGCGGTGAGTCCCTCCGGCGTCGTGGTGACGGAGGTCAGGGCCAGACCGTCCGGGATGCCGTCGAGCTTCACCTCGCGCTCCAGCATGCCGGTGACGATCGAGCGCATCGCCTGGGGCAGGCCGTCCCCGAGCTTCACGGAACGCAGCTTCAGCGTGCGCTCCCCCGCCATCTCGACGCGCGCGCTGGCCCCGACCCGGCCGAAGAGGGGCACCGAGGCGGTGGCCGCGACGCGCGGTTCGGATGTGGTGCTGTCCGGGCTGAAGCCGAGGTCGAAGCCGAGTGCGCCGGACAGGTCCCGGTAGGACACGAAGGCGGTGGCCCTGGCGGAGGCGGCGTGGGCCTCGGAGGCGTCGGAGGAGCGGCGCAGCCGGTCGAGCTCGACGGTCAACGTGGTGATCGGGAGCCGGCCGCCGTCGCGGCCCGCGGGTATGCCGGAGGCCTCGATGTCGACGCGGTCGAGCGTGCCTCCGGCGAGCTGGGTCAGTACGGGGAAGCCGTGCACCTCCACATGGGGTGCGGTCGTGAGCCCCTGGGCCTTCTGGAAGGCGTCGGCCGTACGGTGTTCCGTCCAGGCGGCTGCGGCCCGGTCCCCCGCCACGCCCAGCCCGGCCAGCACCACCATGGCCACGGCGTACTTGCGCC
>NZ_JBJHPC010000634.1:0-3937 GCF_045257485.1 Streptomyces sp. YS-3
CCGTGCGGCAGGAGCAGGTCGATGCCGGGCGGGCCGAGGGCGAGCAGCGAGCGGTAGACGTCCGCCGGGTCGGCGGCGAGGTCGACGGTGCACAGGATGCCCGCGTACGCGCCGGGGCGCCGGGCGAGCAGCCGGGCGGCCTCGGCGACGGCGGGCCAGGAGGAGCGGCCCCGGCGGTCGGTGCGCCGGGTGTTGAGCCGCGCCGCGCCCCCGTCCAGGCTGAGCCCGACCCGGACGCGCCCGGCGGCGAGGCGGTCGAGGGTGCGGGGGGTGAGCAGGGTGCCGTTGGTCTGCACGGTCGCCGTGACCTCGCAGCCGCCGGGCACCACGCCCCGGACCGCCTCGCGCACGGCCCGGCGCACCTCGGCCGCGTACGCCAGGACGGGACCGGCGCCGCCGAGCAGCGGTTCGCCGCCGTGCAGGTCGATGCGGAGCGCGGTGAGGCGGTGGTCGGCGGCGTGCTCGGCGATGCGCCGGGCGGTGCGGCGCACGGTCGCCTCGGGGACCCGGGCCGGGCGCTCGCGCCAGCTCGCGTCCTGGCCGCGGTAGATGTAGCAGTAGTCGCAGGCGAGGTTGCACCGGCTGTGCACCTTCAGCACGAACTGGCGCAGCGGTACGGGCCGCACGGCGTCCGGGTCGAGTTCGCGGTGCGGCCAGCGGGGCTCCCCGGCGGTGGTCACGGCGCCTGCCCGGTGCCGTCGTCACCGGGGCGGGCGGAGGGCGTGTCGGCGAAGTACGCGCCGGGCGCGTCCGGGGCCGCCCCGGCCGCCGGGGCGTCGCTGAAGTAGGCCCCGGCGCGTCCCCCGGGACCGGGCCGGCGGCGCAGTTCGGCGAGGACGGCGGCCAGCACCGGGTGGGCGCACTCGTGCGGGGCGCGGGCCGCCAGGGGGCGCAGCACCGGCAGCGCCGCGGGGTCCGGCAGCGCCCTTCCCCCCTCGGTCGCGGTCGCCGTCACGACGCTCCCAGCTCGCCGTCGAGCCGGGCGGTCTCCGCCCGGCTCAGGGCCTCCGCCTCGTCGCGCGCCGCTCCCTCGGGCGCGGCCGAGAGGACACGCAGGACCTCCTGGTGCTCCTGCCGTGCCCGGGCCGGGCCCGCCGTCCGCTCCAGGAGCAGCGCACGAGTCTGGCGCGCCCGGGCCTCGGTCAGCGGCTCCCCGGCCGCCCTGCTCTCCTGCGCGGCCCGCAGCGCGTGGTCGGCCGCCTCGCCGAGCCGGGCGGGCGAGCCGGTCCGCTCGGACAGCAGCCGCAGCACCTCGGCGCGCAGCAGCCAGATCCGGGCGAGGACCGTGCTGCGGTCGGTGGCGCGGGCCGCCGCGCCCAGGATCCAGTGGGCCTCGTGCAGATCGGAGAGGATCTCCTCGGCGTGGAAGCGCCGGACGTGCGCGGCGCCCAGCAGATAGCGGCGGCGGGCCAGTTCGGGGTCGGACTCGGAGGTCTCGTCGAGGGCCCGGCGCAGCGCGCGCACCGCGCCCCGGGCGTCCTCGACGGAGTCCTTGGCGCGGGCGCGCGCGGTGAGCGCGTCGCCGAGCTCGGTGAAGGCGGCGGCGCGGCGCGGGTCGTCCGGACCCATCAGCTCCAGCGCCTCCGACCAGGCCACCACGGCCGAGTCGAGGTGGGTGCGGCTGCGGGTCGCCTCGTACCGCTCGCGCAGCACCCTCGCCATCCGCAGCAGGCACACGGTCTGGGCCTCGCGGTCGGGGCCCGCGTAGCGGCGGGCCTGGTCGAGGGCCTGGAGGACGGTGAGCCGGCCGACGTCGTCGGACTCGGCCCCGGAGAGCTCCACGGCGTCGGCGACGTCCAGCCAGGCCCGGCTCACCTCGGCGTCGCTCACCGAGCCCGGCGCCAGACTCTCGAACCCGGCGTAGAGGTCGGTGGCCGCCCGCTCGGCGTACGCGCGGGCGGTGGCCGCGGCCTCCTCGCCGGGACCGGCGGCGGCGCGGCGGGCGAGGGCGAGCAGCAGCGCGCCGCGCAGCAGCAGGACTCCCGCGGCGCGGCCCTCCTTCAGGAGCGCGTCGGTCACCTGGACGGCGTTGTCCAGGCAGCCGCCCGCCCACGCCGGCTCCAGCTCCGCCAGCCGCCGCAGCACCCGCACCCGGGCCAGCGAGGCGGCCCGCCAGTCGGCGCGCTGGGTGGCGGAGGCCGGGGGGATGCCGCTGACCAGCGCGAGGCTGCTGTGGGCGCGGTTGAGCAGCTGCAGGGCGACCTCGTGGGGCGAGCGCGCCTCCAAGGGCCGCGGTTCGGCGCCGCTCGCCACGACGGCCCCGCTCGCCGCGACGGCCGTGGGCACCTCGGGGGCCGCGGGGGCAGCGGGCAGCCGCCAGGTCTCGCCCGGCCGTCCCGGCGGCCCCTGCGGCTCGGTCAGCGCCCGCAGCCACCACGCCTCGTCCGCCCCGGCCCGGCCCGACTCCGCCTCGTCCGCCATCGCCTCCAGGACGCGGGCGAGGGTGAGGTGGGCGCGGCGCTCGTGCGGCAGGGCGTTCTCCACCGCGGACAGCGCCTCGCCCAGGTCCTCGCCCAGGCGCCGCAGCTCCCAGCGCAGCAGCAGGGCCTGGGCCAGCTCCCCGTACAGATAGGCCCGTTCGGCGACGCGCTTCTCGGCGCGCACGGCCGCGCTCAGCAGCTGGACGCCCATGTCGAGGTCGCGGACCGTGCCGTACGAGCGGAAGCGGTCGAGGCAGTCGCGGGCCCGGTCGGACAGCTCGCGCGGCCCGGCGCCGCCGCCGCCCGGCTGGACGAACTGGTCGGGCCGGCCGAAGCGCCGCAGCACCTGCGCCGAGACCCGGGCGAAGACCCGCAGCCGGGAGTCGTCGACCGGGCCGGCGGGCGCGCTGCCGCCGGGGTCGACCGAGCCGGCGAGGACGGCCGCGGCGAGCGCGGGGAAGTTGCGCACGGTCCGCCCGTAGCGCCGCTCCACGTACTCCGAGCAGTGCTTCAGGACGAGGATCGCGCTTCCGGCGCCGAGCAGTTCGAGCAGTTCCTCGCGCACCCCGTCCAGGAAGGCGTAACCGGGCAGGCCCGGGCCGCTCTGCTCGTCGTCGGTCCGCAGCAGCCCGCTGAGCAGCACCTCGGCCAGCACCTCGGGCCCGCTGTCGACCAGCATCGCCCGCTGGACCAGCTGCATCACGGGCAGCACCAGCGGCGCCGCCGACAGACAGGCGGCGAGCTGGGCCGCGTCCGGCGAGGCGGTGGCGCAGAACGCGGCGACCCGCTCGGCGGGGCTGAGGTCCTGCTCGGCGCGGGCGCTGCCGGAGGCGGGGGCGTGGTCGGCGCGGACCCGGCCGACGGCCGCCTCCATCGTCYGCTCGGCGGAGCCGCTCACCAGCCGGGCCCAGGCGCCGAACGACGACTGGCGCAGGGCGAGCACGGGGACCGGCACCCCCCGGGCGTCCCGGCCCCGCTCGGGCCTGCGCGGCTCGAACTCCAGCCGCCCCGCCGGGCCCTCGCGGCGCCGCAGCACCCCCTGCCGGGTGGGCAGATGGGTGGAGCGCCACATCCGCTGCGGCAGCGGCTGGACCACCGCGAGCGGGGCCGTGCGCGCCCAGCCGTACAGCAGCCGCTGGAGCCGGCCGCTGCGCCACATGGGGCCCGCGCAATCGCTGAGCAGCAGGGTGAGCCGACGTCCGCCCGGGTCCCCGAGCTGGGACGGGTCGACGAGGTGCCCCCCGTCGGCGACTCCGGTGCCCACGCGCGGCCGGCCGTCCTCGCCCTCGTGGAGGTAGTGCGTCCGCACCTCGCGGAAGGCCCCGGCCCGCTCGCAGACCTGGCGCAGCTCGTCGAGGGTCTGCTCCCACACCACGGTCGAGGAGGACACGTCCATCACCAGGGCGAGCCGGGCCTGCCGGCGGCGGTCGGGCCGCAGCACCGGCAGGATCAGCCCGGTCTCCGCCGCCCGGTCGGCGGTGGCCTGCTCGTCGAGGCGGCGGCCGGTGGGCCGGGTG
>NZ_JBJHPC010000635.1:0-3909 GCF_045257485.1 Streptomyces sp. YS-3
CCCCCCGCCCCTCCCTCCTCGTCCTGGAAAGGCACCTCATGGCAACCAGCAAGCCGAACGGCTCGGCGTCCGGCACCTCCTCGGGTTCTCCGTCCGGTCCCCCGCTCTCCCGCGCGGTCGCGGTTTCCGCCCCCGTCGAAGAGCCCGCCTCCGGCTTGCTCCCGGAGGCGAAGGCAGCAGTGGCAGCCGGCACGGGAGCGGGGAGGGACACCCGGGAGTCCGGCGGCACGGCCGTGCCGGCTGCCGCCGTGCCGACCGGGTCTCCCGTCACAAGCACCATCGGGGGCTGCACGCCAAGATCGGCGGCCCAGCCCGCTGCCGAAGCCCGACCGGGCACCGCGGCGGAACCCATATCCTCATCCGAGACGAATGCCGGGGCCGAGGCCGAGTCCGAGGCCGGGGCCAAGCCCGGGACCGAGCTCACGACCGCAGCCCGCACAGCCACCCAAACCGCGCCCAGAACCCGGACCAAGGTGTCCCTGAGCCGATCCGGTTCGGCGGCGACAGCGAGAGCGCGGTCTTCCGCCGTCCCCGCATCCGAATCCGGTGCCGGCTCCACCGGCAAGCCCGCCTTGCGCCCCCTCGGCCGCCCCACCAAGCCCATGATCGCCGCCGCTGTCGTCGGCGGTCTCCTGCTCGTTGGCACGCCCTTCCTCGTCGCCGGCCTGTCCGGACCCGACGACAAGTCCCCTTCCGCGTCCGGCCAGGGCCCCGCGGGCAGTCCTCTCGGCGAGGACGGCTCCGGGCCCGGCGTCGTGCCCGGCCAGCAGAACGCCCCCGACAACGGCCGCGTCGACAGCGCGGCCCCCGGCGCCAAGGGCGGCGACACGGCGGTGCCGGGCGCGGCGAGGAACGGCACCGGAGACGCGTTGCACGAAGGAGGCAACGCTCTCCACGAGAGTTCCGGCAACGGCACCGGGCCCCGCGGCGAAGTCGGTCAGACGCCCGTCGGCTCCCCCGTGACGGGTACGAATGCCGGTTCCACGAATGCCGGCTCTAAGACCGTTCCGGCCGCCGATCCGAAGCCATCGAGCGACTCCGGCACGAGTGGGTCCGGCAGTGGGCGGCAGTCGGTGCAGCGGCCCACGCCGGTCACGTACTCCCACCTGATCGGACCCGGTTGCGACACTACGGGCTTCGCCACCTCGGACCGGTCCACCAACGGCACGAAGGGCTGGCGCGGCAGCTGGAACAGCCAGAAGGGCTACGGCTGCAACGGCCTGTTCTACAGCCTGCCGCTGTCGAACAGCACGTCCAAGCCCAGCGGTGCCTTTGCCCAATGGCGGTTCTCCACCGGCAAGGTGACCAAGGGAACCTGCGCGGTCCAGGTCTACATCCCGGGCGTCAAGGACATCTCGTACGTCGGCGGCAGCCCGGCGCACTACACCGTGTACCGCTCCTTCAAGCCCCAGTCCAGCACGCAGGTCGGCACCTTCGAGATCAACCAGGCAGCGCATCTGGGGCAGTGGGTGTCAGCCGGTACCTTCCGCGTGGACCAGGCGCGGCTGTCCGTCGTCCTGGACAACCGCGGCAAGACCTCCGGTAACCGGCACGCGGCAGCCGCCCCGGTCAAAATCAGCTGCTCGGAGTAGGATCCGCCGCACACTCCCCGCGGCTCAACGGGCCCACGCGGCGGGCCCGTTGAGCCGCGACGCCGGCCCGGAACGTGTCACACCGGCACCCGTTCCGTCCACTTCCGCTGCAGCTCCTGCGCCCTGGCGACGCCTTCCTTGTAACCGAGGCGCTCGGCGTCCTCCAGGGCGCGCCGGACGCAGACCGCGGCCTCCTCGCGCTCGCCCCGCGCGCACAGTGCCTCGGCCCGGGTCAGGCGCAGCATCACGTGGCGTATTGCGGGCAGGCCGGGGCGGCCGGCCAGGACGGACAGCGCGTGCGTCGTGCACCGCACGGTGTCGTCCATGGCACCGCTCGCCAGGTGCAGGCGCGCCTTCAGCTCCAGTGCGAGAAGCTCTGTCAGGGAGTCTCCCGCCGCCCGGGCCAGTTCGGTGGCGCGGGCCAGGTGGGTCTGTGAACTCGGCAGATCGCCCTTGCGTTCCAGCGCCAGCGCCAGGTTGACCAGGGCCGTCGCCTCGCTCGACGGGTCGTTGGCCCGGGCCGCGAGGCCCGGCGCCAGTTCCAGGTGCGTCAGCGCTTCCGGCAGCCGGTCCTCCTCCAGCAGGACCCAGCCGAGGAGCGCCCGCACCCGGGTTTCGGCATCGGGGTCGTCGAGGCCGACGGCGGCGTCCAGCGCCTCTTCGAGCAGGGGTACCCAGCCGTCCCGTACGTTCCAGGTGATGTACGGCCACTGCAGGACGACCAGACGCCAGGCCCGGTCCTCGTGTCCGGCGGCACGGGCCGCCGCGACGGCGGCGGCCAGGTTCTCCCGCTCGGCCGCGTACCACCGCAGGGACTCCTGACGGCTCGTGAACTTCCGTGTGGTGTGCGGCACATATGCGCCCGATGGCGTCGTGCAGCACGGCTGGTCCTCCGGCGCGGAGACGAACGCGGCGGCCAGCGCGGTGGCGACGTAGGAGTCCAGCAGCCGCAGCAACGCACCCCGGTCGCGGGGCAGGCCGCGCGCGTACAGGCGTACCAGGTCGTGAAGGGAGTAGCGGCCCGGTGCGTGCTCGGTGAGCAGGTGGGCTCCGGTGAGCCGGTCGAGCGCCTCGCCGGCGGCCACGGGGTCCCGGTCGCTCAGCGCTGCCGCCGCGCTCCGGTCCAGGTCGGGGCCGGGGAGTGCGCCCAGCAGGGCGAACAGCCGGGCGGGCTCGGCGGGCAGGCCCTGGACGGTGAGCCGCAGCGCGGCGGCGACGCCCGCATCCTCGTTGTCCTCCAGCGAGAGGAGGGACAGCCGGCGCTGCTCGTCGGCGAGTTCGGCGGCGAAGTCGGTCAGCTTCCAGCCGGGGCGGGTGGCGAGCTGTGCCGCCGTGATGCGCAGCGCGAGCGGCAGTCCGTCGCAGAGCGCCGCGAGCCGGGCGGCGGCCTCGGGTTCGGCCGCCACCCGGGCGCGGCCGACCGCCGACGCGAGCAGTTCGACGGCGTCGTGCGGGTCCAGCAGGCCCAGGGGGACGGGCCGGGCCAGTTCTTCGGCGATCAGACCGCTCAGACGCAGCCTTGAGGTGACGAGGGTCGTCGAGCGGGTACCGGCGGGCAGCAGCGGGCGGACCTGGTCCACGCTGCGGGCGTTGTCGAGGACGACCAACAGAGTGCTGCTCTCGGTCAGCTCGCGGTACAACGCGGCGGCGCCCACGGCGGTTTCGGGCTGCTCGCGCGGTTTGACGCCGAGGGCGAGCAGGAACTCCCGTATCAGCTCGTCGGGCTGTACGGGGTCGTCACCGAAGCCGCGCAGGTCGGCGTAGAGCGCACCATCGGGGAAGCGTTCCTGCCGCCGCTGGGACCAGTGCAGGGCGAGCGCCGTCTTCCCGACTCCGGCCGCGCCGGTGAGCAGCGCGATGGCGCCGTCGTCCGTGGCCTGGTCGAGTGCGGCGAATTCCCCGTCGCGGCCGTGGAAGCCCCGGGCCGCCCGGGGCAGCAGACGGGGTGCCGGCCGCCTGCCGGGTGTGGCCGGCCGGTCCTGGACCACCCGCTCCGCGTGGTCCGACGCCTGCGCCACCGGGGCGGTGTCGTCCTGCCGCGCCCGCTCATGGGTCTCAGTCCCGTGCGGCCCGACCGGCGCTGGCACGCTCGGCCACCGGGCTTCGAACCGCGCGGGCGCGGCGCTGTCGGTGCGCGCGGTGAGCCGGTACTCGGCGGGGGTATCCCGCGCCGCGGGCACGCCACGCGGCKCGCCCGCGGTGGTCCGCACCGCCACGGGCCTGCCTTCGCCGGTCCCGGGCGGTCGGGTGACCACACCGGGCCCCACCGGCCTGCCCACCCCGGCGGTCATGGCCGCCGGGGTGGGCAGGCCGGTGG
>NZ_JBJHPC010000636.1:0-3908 GCF_045257485.1 Streptomyces sp. YS-3
GGCCCCCCGTCTCGCCCCGGATCTCCGTGCCGGACGCCGACGCCGCCGAGCGGACCCGGCAGCAGCCGCTGCCGCCGAAGCCGCCGCTCGACCTGCTCGCGGAGCTCACCAACACCCCGCCCCCGGCGCAGACCCCGGTCCGCACCGCGGTGCGGCGGTTCAAGATCTGGACCCCGCTGGTCATCCTGCTGCTGATCGTCTTTGCGGTCGTACAGTTCGTACGCCCGCTCCCGGACGCTCAGCTGACGATGACGTCGGCGCCGGACTTCACCTTCGACGGCGCCGCGCCGCAGCTGCCGTGGCCGTCCGAGGGCCAGGGCATGATCACCGTGTCGGGCCTGGGCACCGTCGGGCGGTTCGGCGAGGAGAAGCCGGTCCCGATCGCCAGCGTCACCAAGTCGATGACCGCGTACATCATCATGCGCGACCACCCGATGAAGGTGGGCTCCAAGGGTGCCTCCATCCGCGTCGACGACCTCGCGGAGAAGGAGGGCGGCTACAACAAGGCCGGCAAGGACGAGTCGACCGTCGACACCATCAAGGCGGGCCAGTCGCTCAGCCAGAAGGACGCGCTCAGCGCGGTCATGATCCCGTCCGCGAACAACGTGGCGCGCCTCCTCGCGCGCTGGGACGCGGGCTCCGAGGCGGCGTTCGTCAAGAAGATGAACGACACCGCCAAGCAGCTCGGGATGACGAACACCACGTACACCGACCCGTCCGGTCTGACCGCCACCACCGTCTCGACCGCCGCCGACCAGGTGAAGCTCGCGACCGAGCTGGTGAAGGACCCGGCGCTGGTGGAGATCACCAAGCAGCCGTACTGGTACGACTCGACCGGCCACAAGTGGCTCAACTACAACACCCTGGTGCCGTTCAACGGCGCGATCGGCATCAAGACCGGCTCCACCTCCAAGGCGGGCGGCAACCTGCTCTTCGCCGCCGTCAAGGACGTCGGCGGTACGAAGCAGACGATCGTCGGCGCGGTCTTCGGCCAGCACAAGGCCATCTCGATCCTCGACCTGGTCAACAAGGTGAGCAAGGACGTCCTGCTCGCCACCCGCAAGTCGCTGACGTCGCAGACCGTGATCAAGAAGGGTGACGTCGTCGGGTACGTGGACGACGGGCTCGGCGGCAAGGACCCGGTCGTCGCGACCAAGGACCTGACCGTCGCCGGATGGTCCAGCCTGAAGGTGGCGATCTCGCTCACGGCCGGCGGCGGCAAGCTGCCGCACTCCGCGAAGGCGGGCACGGTGGTCGGCAAGCTGACCGTGGGCTCCGGCACCGGTCAGGTCTCGGCTCCGGTGGCTCTGCAGAAGGATCTCGCGGAGCCCGGCTTCGGGGCGAAGCTCACTCGTCTGGGCTAGGGAGACGCAGGAGCGCGGGCCCGCACCGGGGGACGGTGCGGGCCCGCGCCCATGCGGCGGGTCAGGGCGCGGACACGGCGGCTCCGGCCGCCGGTCCGGGGAGTCGGAGGACGGAGGAGACGGACGGAATGATCTTGTTCAGGCAGTCGGGACCACCCGCGGTCGCCGGACTTCGGGCACGGGCCGCTCGCGCTCTCGTGCTAGCTTCGGTCAACTGGAGGACGCGGGGCGGCGTCCCTATGAGCGATGGGACGAGAGACGTCCTGAGACTGTGTGAGGCGGGAGAGCCGCAGTGACCACCGCTGAGCCGACGCCTGCACGCGCCGACGGCAGCAGCCCTTCTCGGCCGGACGGGCGAATACAGGACGAGAGCAGGGACCCGGTGCGGGACCAGAACCTGACCGGGCCCCTCGACGTGGCTCCGGCCCCGGACGACGGGCCGGCCCCGGACGCGAGCCGGGACGAGGCCACGGGCCGGGACGAGGCCACGAAGACGGCCGCGGCCGGGCCGACGCACCCGGACCAGGCCCCCGCGCCGGCCCCGGGCCGCAACGTGGTGTCCCGGGTGCGCGAGTTCACGGCCCGGCACCCCGTGATCGCCGTCACGGCCGTCGCCGCCGTCGGGCACATCCTGTGGTTCATCTTCTTCGCCAACAGCGGCGGCGACCTCGCCGCGCAGGACGCCTGGGCCGAGTTCGTCGGCCGCCACCCCGCCTCCGCGTACAACCTGGCGTGGTACGGCGGTATGCACCCGGTGTCGTACAGCGTCGTCTCGCCGTATCTGATGTCGCTGCTCGGCGTCCGTACGACGATGATGATCGCCGGGACCGTGTCGGCCGGGCTGATCACGCTGATCCTGGTGCGGGTGCGGGCCGTCCGCAATCCGCTGCCGTGCGCCTTCGCGGCCCTCTTCGCCTTCCTGTGCAACGCCTGCTCCGGCCGTGTCACCTTCGGGCTCGGCACGATGTTCGCGCTCGGCGCGGTCGCGGCGGTGTTCTGCTGGCCGCACCGCTGGCGCACCGAGCGGTGGGCCAAGGGCGTGGTCGCCGCGCCGCTGGCCGGGCTCGCGACCGCGAGCAGCCCGGTGGCCGGGCTCTTTCTCGGCGTGATCGCCGCCGCGCTGTTCCTGAACCGGCGCCGCCCGGGCGCGTACGCCCTCGGTCTGCCGCCGGTCGCGGTCGTGGCGCTCTCCGCGCTGCTGTTCCCGTTCTCGGGCACCCAGCCGATGTCGCTCGCCTCGGTGTCGCTGCCCTTCCTCTTCTCGGTGATCACGCTCTTCCTGGTGCCCCAGGAGTGGAAGACGGTCCGCACGGGCGCCGTGGTGTACGGCGTGGGCGTGCTGCTCACCTGGATCATCGACTCGCAGATCGGGTCCAACGTGACCCGGCTGGCGATGCTCTTCGCCGGTGTGGTGATGCTGGCCGCCCTGCCGTACGCGGTGCCGCGCTCGCGCAAGTGGTACGTGCTGGTCGTCGCCTTCGTCGGGATGAACGTCTGGGTCGGCGTCAAGGCCGTCGACGACATCGTCAGCACCGCCCCCGCCGCGTCCTGGGCGCGGGCGCTCGCGCCGCTGGTCGACCAGCTCCAGCAGGTCGGCGCCGAGCGCGGGCGGGTGGAGGTCGTGCCGGCCTCCAGCCACCGCGAGGCCTCCGCGGTCGCCCCCTACGTCAACCTCGCGCGGGGCTGGAACCGTCAGGCCGACATGGAGCGCAACCCGCTCTTCTACGACGACACGCTGGACTCGGCGAGCTACCGGGGCTGGCTGGACCGCTGGGCCGTCCACTACGTGGTGCTGCCCATGGGGCCGCCGGACTCCAACGGCGCCGAGCAGGAGGCCAAGCTCATCCAGAAGGGCCAGCCCTATCTGAAGGAGCTGTGGCACAACCCCGACTGGCGGCTGTTCGCGGTCGACAACCCGACCCCGCTGGCCGACCCGCCCGCGACGGTGGAGCACGCGGGTGAGGGCGAGTGGACGCTGAAGGTGAGCGCGCCCGGCCGGGTCCTGGTCCGTATCCCGTACTCGCCGTGGCTGAAGCTGGTGGACGAGAAGGGCAGGGGTGTGGAGCCGCCGCAGGAGACTCCGGAGTCGAAGCGGCGGGGGCACGGGGTGCCGAAGACGTACACGAACCCGAACGGCTGTCTGTGGAAGGCGTCCGAGGACGCGGCGGGGGACGAGTGGACGGAGCTGCTCGCGCCTCGGGCGGGTACGTACCGTCTGGCGTCGCCGTACAGCCTCCGCCGCGGGACGGCCTGCCCAGCGGAGCTCCGCCCCGACCACTAGCCGCGCTCGCGCCGCCTTTGTCCGCAGACCGTGGGTGGCCGGCCGCGCAGTTCCCCGCGCCCTGAGGGCCGTGTGTACCTGCGGCCCGGTGGTGGGCTGGCCGCGCAGTTCCCCGCGCCCCTGGGGGGACGGGGTACGGCCAGTTGCCCAGGGGCGCGGGGAACTGCGCGCTCAGCCCGCCACCGGCCCGCAGCCGAAGACCGACCCGATAAGGGGCGCGGGGAACTGCGCGAGCAACCCACCACACACCCGCAGCCGAAGAC
>NZ_JBJHPC010000637.1:0-3889 GCF_045257485.1 Streptomyces sp. YS-3
CCCCTCCCGCCTGCCCGAAATGGCCTGCCAACCCCCTTGTCACCAGGGAAAAACGGGCAGCCGTGGCGGATTTCGCCATACGGGTACGGGCCATGCATGCCACGCCCACTTCCCTACGGGCGCCTCGGGTGAAACCCTTCGTGATCGAATGCTTCGCGCCAAGTTGCCAAGTCGACATAGCGCTGAGTACCGGACTTGTCACGCCGACGCCACAGAACGCAGTAGATTCGATCATGCGTATCGAAGGCTGGGGGACTCGTGCAAAACCAAGGGGAAAAGTGCAGGAGCGACAAGCCGGACAAGAACGGGGAGCCGCGAACACCGAGGGGGGCTTAGCAAAATGAGCCAGGACTCCGCTGCCGCATCACCGGAGGCCACAAGGAAGCTCGCCGGCCGTCGACGCCGGGAAGTCGTTGCCGTACTGCTGTTCAGTGGCGGCCCCATCTTCGAGAGCTCCATTCCGCTCTCCGTGTTCGGGATCGACAGGCAGGACGCGGGCGTGCCCCGTTACCGCCTGCTGGTCTGTGCCGGAGAGGAGGGCCCCCTGCGGACCACAGGCGGGCTCGAACTGACCGCGCCCTATGGGCTGGAGGCCATCAACCGGGCCGGCACCGTCGTGGTGCCCGCCTGGCGATCCATCACCTCGCCACCGCCGGCCGCCGCGCTCGACGCGCTGCGCCGGGCGCACGAGGAAGGGGCCCGCATCGTGGGCCTGTGCACCGGGGCGTTCGTCCTCGCCGCCGCCGGGCTGCTCGACGGCCGCCCGGCGACGACGCACTGGATGTACGCGCCGACGCTCGCCAAGCGCTACCCGTCGGTCCATGTGGACCCGCGGGAGCTGTTCGTCGACGACGGGGACGTCCTCACGTCGGCGGGCACGGCGGCCGGAATCGATCTCTGTCTGCACATCGTGCGGACCGACCACGGCAGCGACGCCGCCGGAGCCCTCGCGCGCCGGCTCGTCGTCCCGCCGCGGCGCAGCGGCGGCCAGGAGCGCTACCTGGACAGGTCTTTACCCGAGGAGATCGGGTCCGACCCGCTGGCCGAGGTCGTGTCCTGGGCGCTGGAGCACCTCCACGAGCAGTTCGACGTGGAGACCCTCGCCGCTCGCGCGTACATGTCACGCCGTACGTTCGACCGGCGGTTCCGCTCGCTGACCGGATCGGCCCCGCTCCAGTGGCTGATCACCCAGCGGGTGCTCCAGGCCCAGCGTCTCCTGGAGACGTCGGACTACTCGGTCGACGAGGTCGCGGGCCGCTGCGGCTTCCGCTCGCCGGTCGCGCTGCGCGGGCACTTCCGCCGCCAGCTCGGCTCGTCCCCGGCGTCCTACCGGGCCGCCTACCGGGCGCGCCGGCCGCAGGCGGAGCCGTCCGGCGGTCCGCCGACCCTGGAGACGGTGCCGTCGCAGGCCATGCCGCAGTCGCGGCGCACGGCGGCGAGCGCGCTGGTCGGCCCGGCGGCGATCACCCACGCGGCGCCACCGGACCACCCGGGGAAGTCCGTCTCGGAGATGTACGCCACCGGTTATATGCGTCCGAGTCTGCCGGGCCAGCGCAGCGGCCCCGTAGGCTGAGACACATGAACGACCGCATGGTGTGGATCGACTGCGAGATGACCGGGCTCTCGCTGACGGACGACGCACTTATCGAGGTGGCCGCCCTGGTCACCGACTCGGAGCTGAACGTGCTCGGTGAAGGGGTGGACATCGTGATCCGTCCCCCGGACGCCGCGCTGGAGACCATGCCGGAGGTGGTGCGCACGATGCACACCGCCTCCGGGCTCCTCGACGAGCTGGCCGGCGGCACCACGCTGGCCGACGCCGAGGCGCAAGTCCTGGCGTACGTCCGCGAGCACGTGAAGGAGCCGGGCAAGGCCCCGCTGTGCGGAAACTCGGTCGGCACCGACCGCGGGTTCCTCCTCCGCGACATGCCCGCGCTGGAGGAGTACCTCCACTACCGGATCGTGGACGTCTCCTCGGTGAAGGAGCTCGCCCGCCGCTGGTACCCGAGGGCGTACTTCAACAGCCCCGACAAGAACGGCAACCACCGCGCGCTGGCGGACATCCGCGAATCCATCGCGGAGCTCCGCTACTACCGCGAGGCGATCTTCGTCGCCCAGCCGGGCCCGGACTCGGACACGGCGAAGGCGATCGCGGCGAAGCACGTCCTGCCTGCGGAGTAACCCTTCCGGGTCACTCCGGGGGCGACCGGGGACCGCCCCGGGAGGGTGCCGCGAAACATGTGCGCGAGCACCCTCCCGGACCCTGTACACTTTTTCTCGGCCGGTAAGGAAAGCCCCCAGGGACTTTCCCAGACCACAACAGTCCGGCCACGCATGGTGGGTATAGCTCAGCTGGTAGAGCACCTGGTTGTGGTCCAGGATGTCGCGGGTTCGAGTCCCGTTACTCACCCTGATCGGGAAGGCCCGGTCCGCGCAAGCGGACCGGGCCTTCTTCGTTGCCCGGACTCGACACGGACGGGTGCGGCGGTCAGCCCAGGGCTTGGATGGCCTTGAGGACGAGGGCACGGGCGTCGGGGCCGTACACGGCCATGGACCGCAGGTGTTCGAAGGCTTTCAGGTACAGGGCGACTTCGTCCGGCTGGACGATGCTGACCTGGGCCGACAGGAGTTCCACCGACACGTACGTGTCGTCGTACACATGGAAGGTCTCCATCGGCCACAGGGTCCTCTCCTGGGTGGCCGCCGGGATCACCCCCAGCGAGACGGACGGCAGCGCACCGGCCGTCAGCAGGTAGCCGAGCTGAGCGGCCATCGCCTCCTCCTGCCCCATCCGGAAGTAGAGCGCCGACTCCTCCACGAGCAGCACGAACCTGTGCCCCGGCTCGTGGATCACCCGGGACCGCTCGACCCGAGCGGCGGCAGCCGCCTCCGACTCGTCCGGGATCTCCCGGAACTCCGCGATACGACGGAACAGCGCGGCGACATAGCCCTCGGTCTGCAACAGGCCAGGCACGAGCGTGGCCGAGTACACCCGGAACAGCCGCGTCTCGTGAAAGAACTGCACCCAGCTGTCCTGGAGCTGCTTCAGCCCGTTCCGCAGCTGAAGACGCCACTCGCTGTACAGGGACTCGGCGTTGAGGGACTGGGTGATCAGACCGCCGGCCTGATCGGCGACACCGGCCGCCTCACACCACAGACGTATGTCCTTCGCTGTCGGCGCGGTACGCGCGTTCTCGATCCGGGAGGTCTTCGAGTGATGCCAGCCGCACCGGGCAGCCAGCTCCGAGACCGTCAGCCCGGCCTCCTTGCGGATACCGCGAAGGCGCCCGGCGACGACTTCACGGGCGGCCTGGGCCGACGAGGAGGGGGAGATGGGCATGAGGCGCGCTGTCCGTACTTCCTGTCAGTGGATCTCGTACCGCTCACGAGATCGAGCCACGGCCTCCACCAGGACGCCCGGTCCGCCGGATCGTGCCGGAAGCCCTTGCGCCATGCGGCGAACGGTCCTTCCTCACCATGTGCGCCATCCTGGCGGGGATGCGGACCACTGCCCCCCGTCCGGGATCCCCTTCGCATGACCGGGCACCTCGCACGCCGCGCACTCCGCCTCGAGTTCCGCACCCGCCTTCCATCCCTGGAAGACGATCTCCTTGTGCGTCTGGTCCACCCAGACAGTCGGGCTCTGCTTGTCACCCGTGTGCGGGTCGATCCCGACGAACAGTAACGACATGGCGTCCTCCTGCGGTCAGTTGTGCAGCTGTGTGCAGAACTCTCCCGCCTCGGAGGAGGGCGCTGCAAGGGCGTGAAGCAACCAGTACGGAGCTCCACGGGGCGTGCGCACAGTTCTGCACAAGGCTGGATGTACGGCATCACGCCCGCCTAGCTTCCTGACCGACGTCAGTCGCACCCCACCCCCAGGGAGGCCCCC
>NZ_JBJHPC010000638.1:0-3880 GCF_045257485.1 Streptomyces sp. YS-3
CGCCCGTGCGGCCAAGTTGCATGGCCCCGGGCCTCTCCCCCCTGGCGCGCCACCGTCGGCGTCGGCTCCGCTGCGCGGATCGGACTGTCCTTCGGCCGTGGGCCGGTGGGGGGCATCCGCGCAGTTCCCCGCGCCCCTGAGGGGGTCCCCCGCGACCGGAAAACACAGCTCGGCCACGTCCCCCAGGGACGCGGGGAACTGCGCGAGCAACCCTCCACGGCCCGCAGACGAAGCGAGGGGGGGCGGGGCCGACAGGCCCGCAGGCAGGGCGTGGGCGCGAACCGGCCCCCAGTGGAGTCCTGCGCCGACCTGGGCCGTACGGGCGCGGCGGCCCGTGTCCGCGGCGCGGGTCCGTCACCCTCCGCCCCCGATCACATCGCCGCGGGCACCGGCTCGTCCGGGGAGTCGAGCCACAGTGTGTGCCGGCCGTCCGGGGTCACGGTCATCCCGAAGCGGTCCGGGCCGGGGCCGCCCGCCCGCAGCCACCACTCGTACGCCGCTTCCACCTCCGTCCACAGACGCCGCGGTCCGTACTCCCACACGGTGAACCGACCGTCCCTCCGCCCGTCCCGGTCCACCGCTGCCCACGAAGTGGCATCGGTGGTGGCGAGCCACAGGCGGGACGTCACCCCCTCGACGCCGGGATCCTCGTGCCAGGTGTGCCAGACATCCCGCGTGCGGAGCCCGATGGCGAACCGGGCGGCCCAGTCGTCGCCCGTCACCGCCCAGGGCGACAGGCGCGTCACGGACTCGGTGGGGACGTGCTCATCACGTACCACGTCACGGTAGATCCGCAGGTCGGAGCGCTGGCCGCGCATGAGCATGAACGCCGAGTGGGGCGAGAACCAGCCAGATGCCGTCCCCGTACCGTCAACGATGAGCCGCAGCAGCCCGTAACACAGCCACGGCGTCTCCCACGGCGTGAGGATCACCCCGCCCGGAACCGTCTGCCGCAGCCAGGCGCGGGGCACCTCCCGTACCGAGCACGTGGCGATGATCCGGTCATAGGGCGCTCCCGCCGGGTGGCCGGCGGCCCCGTCCCCGCTGATGACCGTCGGCTCCAGGCCCCCCATCCTCAAGGCGCGAGCCGCCCTCACCGCCAGTGCCGTGTCCACCTCGATCGTGGTCACCTGCTCGGCCCCGAGCCGATGGGCGAGCAGTCCGGCGTTCCAGCCGGTCCCGGTGCCGATCTCCAGCACGCGGTGTCCGGGACGGAGGCGCAGCAGGTCGAGCGTGCGGAAGACGACGGAGGGGGCCGAGGCGGACGAGGAGGGCCAGCGTTCCTCGTCGCCGGGGTCGTCGCCGTCGTTGACCTGGGTCACCACGGGAGCGTCCGCGTATGCCGCCCGCAGCCAGGTCTTGGGAGTGGAAGCGAGGGTGCAGGGGGTCAGGTCGTCGCCCAGCCAGACCGTCTCGGGCAGGAAGGTGTGCCGGGGCACGGCCCAGAACGCGTGCTCCCACTCCGGTGCGAGCGGGGCGCCGAGTTCGTCGTGGAGCGCGCCGAGCAGACCGTGCGCGGCGAGCTGCTCGGCCGCCGTGCGGGCGCGGTGGTCCGTGGTCACGGTGTGCGCGCTACTTCCCGTGCTTCGGCGGCTGCTTGGGCTGCGAGCTGTCCGGCGAGGGCTTGGAGGTACCCGGGTCCTTGCCGCCCGCGTGCTTCCCGTCGCCACCGCCGCCGCCCTTGCCTGTTCCCCATCCCATGACTGCTCCCTTGTGGTCGTGGTTGTCAACGAAGGTGGCGCGTCTCCCCGACGAGTGACATCGGAAACATCGGAAAGCGCCCTCTCGAATGGCCGAGGCCTGGGCCACGGCTGCCGACACCCTCAAGGAAACCGCTGTGAGGGCCAGCGCTCCACGGCGTCCATGCGGCAGCCTTGACGCACATCCGATGCTCGGGGCGCACGGTCCGCCTACGGCGGGCGCTCGCGGAAGAAGGGGGCCGCGTATGACACTCGCGGAACGGCGAAGGGCCCTGGGCTACAGTCAGGAAGCGTTCGCCCACGCGCTGGGCGTTGACCGCACGACGGTCGGTCGCTGGGAGAGCGGGAAGACCGAACCTCTGCCGTCCTTACGGCCCAGGCTCGCTGAGGTACTGCAAGTCGGACTCACCGAACTGGGCGCCCTGGTAGGACAATCGCCCAGCTCAGGGCAGGGGCCCGTCCCACAGTCCGGTGCCGCCATCCCTCGGGGGGACACTGAGGACATGATCCGACGCGAATTCCTGCGCGCGACATCGGTAGTCGGAGCCCTGACTTCTGCCCTGCCGGCCGACCGGGCCGCAGCGCTCGACGAAGTGGCCGGACGGGAAAGCGCCTCGGACTTCTCGCAGATGAATGATCACCTATGGCAGGTGTACCAACTCGCCCGCGCCAAGCGGTCGGTGCTCCCCATCGTCCGGGAACAGCTTTCCGTTCTGACTCGTACCCTCCGGGGGTTCTCCGGACCCGAGGTACCGATGCTGTGCGGCGCTGCCGGTGACCTGTTCCAGCTCGCGGGAGAGCTGGCGTACGACAGGAACCGTTACACCGACGCCGCCGGTTCCTACGCCCTGGCCGCTTCGGCGAGCAGGGAGGCGGGGGCGTACGACCTCTGGGCGTGCGCACTCGTCCGGCATGCGTACGTCGATCTTTGCGAACGCCGCTTCAAGGACGCCGCCGACCTCCTGTCGGCCGCTGAGATGATCGCCAGACGGGGAGACAGCGCACTGTCGACTCGGCACTGGGTCGCTTCCGTGCAGGCGGAGGCATTCGCCGGTCTGGGTGATCTGTCCGCGTGCGAGCGCGCGTTGGACGCGGCTGAGAAGGTCGCGTACCTGGCCGGTCCCGGGCACAACAGTGGCTGGCTTCGGTTCGACGGCTCGCGCCTGGCTGAGGAGCGGGGAGCGCGATACGTACAGCTCGGCCGTCTCGATCTGGCCGAGCAGACCCTGAGATCGGCCCTGGAACAGGGTGCACTGGCCCATGGTCATTCGTTTCGGCGACGAGGAGTGGTCCTGGCGGACTTGGCCGCCGTCGGCGCGAAGCGGCGCGATCCCGACCAGGTGATCGTTTTTGGCAGGGAGGCCTTGGACCTCGCGCGAGAGTCCTCCTCCGGATATGTCGCCCGTAGACTCCAGGCCCTACGCGGTGAGCTCGGCCCCATGGCGCACGACAGACGCGTAGCCGAGCTGGAGGCCGAGATCGGCGCGCTGAGCAAGACGTGACGAGAGGGGTTGGCATGTCGCACGGGCAGGGGCGGGGCCAGGGCGCACGGGTGTTCCGGGAGGCCTGGATCGCGGGAGTGCACCAGCACTTCCCCGGCGAGCCGAAGGCCGGCTACGTGACTCTGTGGGAGGACACACCGGAGTGGGAGCGGGCGGCGGCGGGCGCTGTGTACGAGCAGGTCAGCCAGTTCATCGAGGTCAGCGGCGGCACCGCGGCCAGACTGACCCGGGAGCAGAAGAGCCGTTTCGTCGCGACCTGCTGGATCGCGCAGATGTACAAGCACTTCGAGGACCCCAAGCCGGGTTATGTCGCCGACTGGTCCGAACTCCCTTCCTGGCAGCAGGAGACGGACGCGGACATCTTCGAAGCCATCGAGAAGGCCGTGAGCTGACTTCCGGGAATTACGCGCCCCCAACCGACCCGCACGCACCTCTTCGCCGGCTTCGTGTGGCTCCTCTTCTACGTGGGGCAGCACGCCCACAAGTGAGGAAGTGAAGTGGCGGGCGGAGCCGGAAGTCCTTACCCATCACGCGGCGCCCCCGTTACACTTCCCCCATGACTTCCGCGCAGCACACCACCTGGTGGCGCTCCTCCTAGGAGCGGCCACCAGACCTGCGCGCACGCGCGATTCCCAAGGGCCGTTCGACATCGGACGGCCCTTTCGCATGCCCCGCCCC
>NZ_JBJHPC010000639.1:0-3879 GCF_045257485.1 Streptomyces sp. YS-3
CCTTGGGGGATGCCCCCAACCCCCGGCGAGTGAGCCCAAGGGGCGCGGGGAAGCGACTAGCGGGCCTCGACCGGGACGAAGTCGCGCAGGACCTCGCCCGTGTAGATCTGGCGCGGACGGCCGATGCGGGAGCCGGGCTCCTTGATCATCTCGTGCCACTGGGCGATCCAGCCCGGCAGCCGGCCGAGCGCGAACAGCACCGTGAACATCTCGGTCGGGAAGCCCATCGCGCGGTAGATCAGACCCGTGTAGAAGTCCACGTTCGGGTACAGGTTGCGCGAGACGAAGTAGTCGTCGGAGAGCGCGTGCTCCTCCAGCTTCAGCGCGATGTCGAGCAGCTCGTCGGACTTGCCGAGGGCCGACAGGACGTCGTGCGCGGCAGCCTTGATGATCTTCGCGCGCGGGTCGAAGCTCTTGTAGACCCGGTGGCCGAAGCCCATCAGACGGACGCCGTCCTCCTTGTTCTTCACCTTGCGGATGAAGGAGTCGACATCGCCGCCGTTGGCCTGGATGCCTTCCAGCATCTCCAGGACCGACTGGTTGGCGCCACCGTGCAGGGGGCCCCACAGGGCGCTGATGCCGGCGGAGATCGAGGCGAACATGTTCGCCTGCGAGGAGCCGACCAGGCGCACGGTGGAGGTCGAGCAGTTCTGCTCGTGGTCCGCGTGCAGGATGAGCAGCTTGTCCAGCGCCGAGACGACGACCGGGTCCAGCTCGTACTCCTGTGCCGGGACCGAGAACGTCATCCGCAGGAAGTTCTCGACGTAGCCGAGGTCGTTGCGCGGGTAGACGAACGGGTGACCGATCGACTTCTTGTACGCGTACGCCGCGATCGTCGGAAGCTTGGCGAGCAGCCGGATCGTCGAGAGGTGGCGCTGCTTCTCGTCGAACGGGTTGTGGCTGTCCTGGTAGAACGTCGACAGCGCGGAGACGACCGAGGACAGCATGGCCATCGGGTGGGCGTCGCGCGGGAAGCCGTCGAAGAAGCGCTTGACGTCCTCGTGCAGCAGCGTGTGCTGGGTGATCTCGCTCTTGAAGGTCGACTGCTGGTCGACCGTCGGCAGCTCACCGTTGATGAGGAGGTACGCGACCTCCAGGAAGGTCGAGCGCTCGGCGAGCTGCTCGATCGGGTATCCGCGGTAGCGCAGGATGCCCTGTTCGCCGTCGAGGTACGTGATGGCGGATTTATAGGCGGCAGTGTTGCCGTATCCGCTGTCCAGGGTCACGAGACCGGTCTGGGCCCGGAGCTTCCCGATGTCGAAGCCCTTGTCGCCGACGGTGCTGTCGATCACCGGGTAGGTGTACTCGCCATCGCCGAACCGCAGTACTACAGCGTTGTTAGCGTTCTCGCTCACGTCATCCCTCACCGACGTAGTGCCTCTTCTTCGAGGTGCCCTGACTGTCTCTACCATCCCCCATTTGGCTCAGCAGAGTGCACTCGGGGTCGCCCATTGGGCTTATTGGCGGCACTCAGTGCCGTCAACCTGCTCATCCTGCCCCCTTCGCCCTGGTTCTGGAAGCCCTAGGTGATGTTTCCCACCAAGGGCCCTCCTGACAGCCGATGAGCGAGTGCGGTAAAGCGTCTGCCTGCGGAAACCGTACGCACTGCCTGGCCGATCGCCTTGCGGGACCCCACCAGGACGACGAGTTTTCTGGCGCGGGTCACCGCCGTGTAGAGCAGGTTCCGCTGGAGCATCATCCACGCGCCCGTGGTGACCGGGATCACCACCGCCGGGTACTCACTGCCCTGCGAGCGGTGGATCGTCACCGCGTAGGCATGGGCCAGCTCGTCCAGTTCGTCGAAGTCGTAACCCACCTCCTCGTCCTCGTCCGTCAGCACCGTCAGCCGCTGTTCGTCCAGGTCGAGCGCGGTCACCACGCCGACGGTGCCGTTGAAGACACCGTTCTTGCCCTTCTCGTAATTGTTCCGGATCTGGGTGACCTTGTCGCCCACCCGGAACACCCTTCCGCCGAACCGCTTCTCCGGCAGATCGGGGCGGGCCGGGGTGATGGCCTGCTGGAGGAGGCCGTTGAGGGTGCCCGCGCCGGCCGGGCCGCGGTGCATCGGGGCGAGCACCTGCACATCGCGCCGGGGGTCGAGGCCGAACTTGGCGGGGATGCGCCGCGCGGCCACGTCCACGGTGAGCCGCCCGGCGTCCTCGGTCTCCTCCTCCACGAAGTGGAAGAAGTCGCTCAGGCCCTGGGTGAGCGGCGGGACCCCGGAGTTGATGCGATGGGCGTTGGTGACCACACCGGACTGCTGGGCCTGGCGGAAGATCCTGGTCAGCCGCACGCGCGGGACCGGGCCGCCCTCGGCGAGCAGATCCCGCAGCACCTCGCCGGCGCCGACGGAGGGCAGCTGGTCCACGTCCCCGACCATCAGCAGATGCGCGCCGGGGGCGACCGCTTTCACCAGTTTGTTGGCGAGCAGCAGGTCCAGCATCGAGGCCTCGTCGACCACGACGAGGTCGGCGTCGAGCGGGCGGTCCTTGTCGTACGCCGCGTCGCCGCCCGGTTTCAGCTCCAGCAGGCGGTGGACCGTGGACGCCTCGGCGCCGGTGAGCTCGGCGAGCCGTTTGGCGGCGCGGCCGGTGGGCGCGGCGAGGACCACCTTGGCCTTCTTGGCGCGGGCGAGCTCCACGACCGAGCGCACGGTGAAGGACTTGCCGCAGCCGGGGCCGCCGGTGAGCACGGCCACCTTGCTGGTCAGGGCGAGCCGGACGGCCTCCTGCTGCTCGGGGGCGAGCTCGGCGCCGGTGCGTGCGGCAAGCCAGGACAGGGCGCGGTCCCAGTCCACGTCCTGGAAGCCCGGCATCCGGTCCTCGCCGGTGCGCAGCAGCCGGACGACCTGGGCGGCCAGGGAGAGCTCGGCGCGGTGGAAGGGGACCAGGTAGACGGCGTTGACCCGCTCGGCCCCGCCCGGCGGTCCGGGGACCGACTCGCGGACGACGCCCTCCTCGGCGACCAGCTCGCCCAGGCACTCGATCACCAGGCCGGTGTCGACCTGGAGGAGCTTCACCGAGTCGGCGATCAACTGCTCCTCGGGCAGGAAGCAGTGGCCCTGGTCGGTGGACTGGGACAGGGCGTACTGCAAACCGGCCTTGACGCGCTCCGGGCTGTCGTGCGGGATGCCGACGGCCTGGGCGATGCGGTCGGCGGTGAGGAAGCCGATGCCCCAGACGTCGGCGGCCAGCCGGTAGGGCTGGTTCTTCACCACGGAGATCGAGGCGTCCTCGTACTTCTTGTAGATGCGCACGGCGATGGAGGTGGAGACGCCGACGCCCTGGAGGAAGACCATCACTTCCTTGATGGCCTTCTGCTCCTCCCAGGCGGCGCCGATCAGCTTGGTGCGCTTGGGGCCGAGGCCGGGCACCTCCACCAGGCGCTCGGGCCGCTGCTCGATGATGTCGAGCGTGTCCGTGCCGAAGTGCTCGACGATGCGGTCGGCGATACGGGGGCCGATGCCCTTGATGAGGCCGGAGCCGAGGTAGCGCCGGATGCCCTGGATGGTGGCGGGCAGGACCGTGGTGTAGTTCTCCACCGTGAACTGCTTGCCGTACTGCGGGTGGGAGCCCCAGCGGCCCTCCATCCGCAGGGACTCGCCCGGCTGCGCGCCGAGCAGCGAGCCCACCACCGTGAGGAGGTCGCCACCGCCGCGCCCGGTGTCGACCCGGGCGACCGTGTAGCCGTTCTCCTCGTTGGCATAGGTGATCCGTTCCAGGACCCCTTCGAGCACCGCGAGATTGGACATGATCCGACGCTACCTGTGGCCTCGGACACCGCGGGACGCCTGTGGACAACTTCGGCCGCCGGGCCCGGGGTTCGGCGGGGGCCGGGAATTCAAGGGGGCCCGGTCCGTATGACCGGGCCCCTCGATTC
>NZ_JBJHPC010000640.1:0-3879 GCF_045257485.1 Streptomyces sp. YS-3
GGGGCGGCCGCGGGGCGGGGGCGGGCACTGAAAGGGCAGTTTCCGGCGGACGGTTGTGTCAGAGCGCGGCGGTGGCCAGTCCGGCGCGGTGGATACGGGTCTGCTCGGCGACGCGTCGGCCGAGGTGACGGGCGGTGTTCAGATCTGCGCCGTCGACCGCGGGGGTGTCGTTGAAGCTCTGTGCGCCGGCGCCGAGGTAGAAGCCGAGGCGGTTGTCGTCCTGCGGGCTGGAGGTGGTGGTGTTCCAGCCCGGCAGGAGGCCCAGGCTCACCCAGAGCATTCCGTGCTGGGCCGCCAGCAGGGAGAGGTACTGCAGGGTGTGCATCTTGTCGCCGCTCATGGAGCCGGAGTTGGTGAACCCCGCCGCGAGCTTGTCGCTCCAGGCCCGGGTGCTCCAGCGCTTGCTGGTGGCCTCGGCGAAGGCGTGGAATGCCCCTGATGCCGTGCCCATGTAGGTGGGGGTGCCGAAGATGATGGCGTCGGCGGCGTCCATCAGGTCCCAGTCGGCGTCGCTGAGGGAAGCGACGTCCAGACGCTGGACCTGCGTGCCGGTGAGGGAGCGCGCACCGTCCTCGACGGCCGTGGCGAGCTGCGCGGTGTGGCCGTAGCCGGAGTGCGATGCGATGACGATCGATATGTCGGACACGTGTATTCCTTCTGCCGCGATGGCGGCGTGTTCGGTGTTGAGACGGCGGACGTTTGATCGCCCGGCTGCGGCGGGCCGCCGCGCCGCTTCCTGCTTCGGGTACCAAAGGCCGGGCAACGGTGTGGCGGATGCCCGGCTATCGCGGACTGACGGCGACCGCCATCAGCCCCGGATCGGCGTTACGGTTCAAACGATAGCACCGATAGTTCGCCGATACGCAAGATGCGATATCGTTGCTCCATGAACGAGGAACGACGCGCCGCGCGACACCGGGTACTGCAGGTGGCCGCCAAGCTCCTGGAGGAGGGCGGCAGCGAAGCAGTCTCCACGCGCGCTGTCGCCGCGGCCGCGGGCATCACGGCACCCGTGCTCTACCGGATGTTCGACGACAAGGACGGACTGCTGGCCGAGCTGGCCGCGTACGGGTTCGAGATGTACCTGGCGGAGAAACGCGAGGCACTGGCGCTGACCCCTGACAACCCCGTGGCCGACCTCTACCGCGGCTGGGACCTGCACGTCGACTTCGGAGTGCAGCACCCCGCTTTCTACATGCTCATGTACGGAACGGTGCAGCCCGGACGGCGACCCCCGGCCGCGGACGAGGCGCACGCCCTGCTGGTGCGGCTGCTGGGCCGGGTTGCCGACGCCGGGCGCCTTCGAGTACCGGTGGAGCAGGCGACCCGCGTCATCCACGCGGCGACAACGGGTGCCACGCTGACCATGATCGGCGAAGAGTCCGCAAAACGGGACCCGGCCATCTCGGCGCGGCTGCGGGACACCGTCATTGCCTCGATCACCACGGACCCACCTGCCTCATCCGGGTCGGACCTGGCCTCGCGCGCACTCGCCCTCGATGCCGCACTGGAAAACGCGCTCACCGCAGAGCCCCCGGCCGCGGGCGCCGAGGTACCTCTGCGCGACACGGAGACGGCCCTGCTGCGCGAATGGTTGCAGCAGCTTGCGGGCTGAAATCCCGACGCCGACGGAGCCGGCGGCGGGATTTCAGCCCGCAACACCGGCCGCACGGAGGGGCGTACCGTCGCAGACGGCCGCTCAAGGTACTCCAGCGGCGGGCCGCCGTCCGCCACGAGCCACATCATCCAGCGTGTGAGCGTTCAGCTTTGACCTCAGTCAGGTGTCGTTTCCTGTCAGGCTGAAGTGTGCAGATCGCCACCCGGCCTGCGCGTCATCAGCGGACAGCACGCCGCGCGACCCGGCAGCGCCGCCCCATGCAGCCGGCCTCGCCGTCCACTCCGGAATACCCCCCTCAGTGAGGGGGTTCAGGGAGCGGTGGGCCCATACCGAGGCGGCGCCCTCCCGGGGGCGCCGACCGACCGTTTCCCCGGGGCGAGCGAAGAACAGGTGAGAGATGAAATCCATCATCCGGACGACTGCCGGCGGCCCCGAGGTCCTGCAGCTCGTCGAGCGTCCGACACCCGAGCCCGGCCCTGGTGAAGTGCGCGTCCGGGTACATGTCTCGGGCCTCAACCCGACCGACTGGCGCAGCCGCAGACGGGCGCTTCCCTCGGGCATGAACGAGCAGGTGCCCCACCAGGACGGTGCCGGGGTGATCGACGCCGTGGGCCCGCAGGTCGACCCGGCGCGGGTCGGGCAGCGGGTGTGGATCTGGGAGGCCGCACGGGAGCGGCCCTGGGGAACGGCGCAGCAGTACACGCTCGTCCCCGACCGGAACGCGGTCGCTCTGCCCGACCACGCCCCGTTCGAGCTCGGCGCGGCGCTGGGTATCCCGGCCCTGACCGGCCATCGTGCGCTGACCGTCCATGACGGCGGACCGGGGCGCATCGCGCCCGGGACCCTGCGGGGCGCGACCGTCCTGGTGGCAGGCGGAGCCGGCGCGGTCGGCAATGCGGCCATCCAGCTTGCCCGCTGGGCCGGAGCACGGGTGATCACCACGGTCAGCGGCCCTGCCAAGGCCACGCTGGCGCTCGCGGCCGGCGCCCACCGGGCGGTCGACTACCGCACGCAGGACGCAGCCGCGGAGATCCTGGCCTTCGCTCCCGGAGGCGTCGACATCATCGTGGAGGTCGCACCGGGCGCCAACGCCGCCCTCGACATCACCGTGGCCGCCCCGGACGCTGTGGTGGCCTACTACTCCGGCGGCGAGGACGAGCAGCTGTCCATACCAGTGCTCTACTCACTGCCGACGAACCTGCGCTGGCAGAGCGTCTTCGTCTACACCGTGCCCCCAGCGGCAAAGCAGCAAGCACTCACCGATGTCACGGCAGCCGTGGACGCGGGCGCGCTGCGTGTAGGCGAGAAGGCCGGACTGCCACTGCACCGCTTCACGATGGAGCGCACCGCTGAGGCCCACGCCGCGCTCGAACAGGGCGTCATCGGGAAGGTCCTGCTGGCTATCCCGTGAACCGTGGCGTTCGCTGGTGGACGGCGACATCCGCCTCCCCGCCCCCGGCGGCGCACCAGCCTGGTGGCGCCTGCGCTTCCAGTCCCGCACCCCGCACGGCATGCCCGAGGAGCACCGCTTCCAGTTGTGGCCCGCCGAGCGACAATCCGAAGCACGACACAAGATCCCAAAGACGTAGGCCCGCCCCCAGAGGGAAGCCAATGAGAGAGGCGGCGCCGGCAGGCGCAGGGGGTCTGACGGTGAGGGCACCCGTGCGACCACGGAGCCCAACCACCGGCCGCACGGGCGCCGGATACGGGCATCTGTCCCCTCGTCCTCTTCCAGCGCGGGCGGATGGCTCTGTCCGTTTCCGTCGTCTGCCGAGGTTTCGCCCCATGCCACCCACCTCTGATCCCGCGGCCTCGACCCCTGCTCCCGCACCCCGCACTGCCGTTCCTCGCCGTGTGCTGCGCCCGGACCAGCAGCAGGCGGTCGACAGCGGGGCCCGAGAAGCCCGGGACGCATGGGCACATGGTCTCGGCGTGCGGGACGGGCAAGACCCTCATCGCGCTGCGTACCGCCGAGGCTCTCGACATCCGCCATCTGCTCATCGCGGTGCCGTCTTTGAATCTGATCGGCCAGTGGGCGGCACCAGGCACCAAAAGCAATGCCGGGTCTGCGGAAGCGACCCTCAGGGCCGCTCAGCCGCGATCCCCTCGTAGCGGCACTCTCCCGGCAACCGACCCCGACCTCTAACCTGAGAAGGAACGGGAACGAAGAGGGAGGCGCTTCGTGGATCTTGTGACGGCCAAGCACCGGTCACCGATCGGAGACGACGGGCATCAGCCGAACCGCCCCCTGCCTCCCCCTC
>NZ_JBJHPC010000065.1:0-20135 GCF_045257485.1 Streptomyces sp. YS-3
GGGAGCTGCCACCCGACGAGGCGAGGCGGGAGCTGCCACCCGACGAGGCGAGGCGAGGCGGGCGGAGAATTCACGCGTCGGGTCTTGCCGGTCGTGTCAGTCTGGGGGCGTGGCGAAGATCGAGACAGTAGATGCGCTGGCGGCCGGGTGCCGGGGCGGAGGCGGGGATCTGTACGCCTATCGGGTACGAGGCACCGGCCGCAGCGCAGTAGTCCTATGGAGTGGCGGCGTCGGTGACGAACCCGATCGGGTGTTGGCGTTGCCGGTCGCTGGACGTTTGCACGTGCCGGTGTTTGTGACCGTTCGCCAGGCGCGGGTGTACGTGAGCCGCCGGGGACGGAGGCTGCTCGCCACTGAGGCCGATACGTTGGAGCTCGCCCGCGTCCAGCACTGGGTGGAGGACCCGATGCGCCGAGAGGCCCCGCCGGGCGCACTGCTGGACGCATGGAATTTCATCGAGGATCTGGCCCGTGGCCTGGACGCGGCCCACCGGCTGCCCCAGCAGGGAGCGGTGCACAACAGCGCCTACGAGAAGCTGTTCGCGGGGGAGTGCGCCGCGTGGACTCCTGTCGAACGAGGTGCGGTCCTGGAGCTGATCGCGGCCGGGGTGGAACTGTGGAATTCCTGCCCCGTGATCGTAAAACCCTGCTCAAGCGTCGAGGCCTGAGTCGTAGGAGGGGGTTCCCTGTCCGACGCTCGGGGTGGTTTCCGCGCCGGGCAGGTCGGTCCAGGTGTTGTCGGGCGCACGGTTGGTGACCAAGGGGCTACGCATGGTCGGCCGCCGCATTAGGAAGGGGTGTTTCACCCGCCATGTCGGCCAGGGTCGAAATGTGCGGGTTTGTGCGCCGTCTGCGCGCCTCACGCTGACTCCGTGCGGCCACGCCAGGGCCTGTAGCCTGGATTCGCGGGCAGAAGTGCTCATGCGCCCAGAAATCCGCACGAGGGGTACGGGGCGCGCGGGCTGTCAGGCCTGAAGGACCGCGGGCCGCATTCCCTCGCTCGACCGGGCTGGGCGCCGACGGTGCCTGACCGGGTATCGTGCGAGGTCACTGATACGGGCCGCCGTGTGGCCGAGACCGGGGAACGGGGGAAGGGCGTGGATGTCCCACCTGGCGTGGGCGGGTCGCCCGTCGCGTCGGCACGTGGCGCGGTCCTGCACATCAATCCGTTGCCTGACAGTTCTGGGCTGAGGGCGATCGGGGAGATCAGTATGGACACACGGACCGTTTGGCAGCAGGCGCTCCGGCAGCTGGCCGAGCGGCGCACCGATGTGCTGCATGTGGATCTTTCCCAGGTGAAGTTCGTGGACGTGGCCGGAGTGACGGACTTGGCGGTCACCGCCCAGCGTCTCCCCGAAGGGCAGCGGATGGTGCTCCACCGGCCCCCGTCGCAGCTGCCGCGTATTCTTGAGCTGTTCTGGCCCGGACTTGACGCGATCGAGGTGGCTGCGTAGTGAGCACAGTCACCCCGCACGAGCCGTTCGTTCACCCGGCGCTCTTCTACCGCGGTGCGGACCAGTACATCGCCGGAACGGTTCCCTTCCTGCGCGAAGGGCTGGACGCCGGTGAGCCCGCAGCCGTCGCGGCGCCCCCGGACCGGCTGGAGCTGATCCGCGAGGGCCTGGGCGAGCGCGCGTCGGAGGTCCACTTCATCGACATGACCCAGGCCGGCCGCAACCCGGGCCGCATCATCCCCAGCGTGCTGCGCAAGTTCGCCGACGCCCAGTCGGAGGCCCGCCGGGTCCGTATCATCGGTGAGCCGATCTGGCGGGGACGCTCCTCCGTGGAGTACCCGGCGTGCGTCCAGCACGAGGCGCTGATCAACACCGCTTTCACCGGGCGCGCGGTGACCATCCTGTGCCCCTACGACGCTGATCAGCTGGAGAAGCAGGCGCTCAGCGACGCCCTGGCGACCCACCCGGTCGTCATAGACGCGGACGGCGAGACGGTGTCCGCCGCCTACAGCCCCGAGCAGATCATCGCCCGCTACAACGAGCCCCTGCACTTCCCGCCCGGCGCCGCGGCATACTCTTTCGGCGCCCGGACCCTGCCCGACGCCCGTGACTTCGCCGTGTCCCAGGCACGGTCCCTGGGCGCGTCCGGCGTGAGCCTGGGAGACGTGGAACTCGCGGTGGCGGAACTGACCACCAACAGCATCGTCCACGGCGCCGGCTGGGGGACACTGCGGATCTGGGCCGAGAACGGCCGGATCGTCTGCGAGGTCCACGACGGCGGACAGCTGACCGACCCCCTGGCCGGCCGCCGCCCCCCGCACCCCACCCAGCCCGGTGGCCGTGGACTGCTGCTGATCCACCAACTCGCCGATCTCGTACGGGTCCACACCGGCCCCGACGGAACCACCATCCGCTGCTACCTCCCCGTCTGACCACGACCGGCCGCCCGGTCGGCTCCGCGCTGCCGGCAAGCCGACCGGGGTCCCATGAGCAGAGGTCCTGGCGCAGCCCTGTCGTGCGCTGCGGCCCGCCCGGTCGCCCCTCGACCGAACACCTCGGGGCCGACTCATCGGCGCACGGGCATGAGTGCGGGATGAAGGGGTAGACGCTGCGACATCGGCCGTTCGTGCAGGCCGTAGCGGTTGGCTCGACCTTTGGGAGGGACAGTATGGCGCTCATGGGCATTCCGGCAGTGGACACGCGGCCGAGGGAACTGCCGGAGGTCGCCGAGCCCTCCCGAATGGCGCCCAGGGACGCTCGCGAGCTCTCCAGGCTGTTCTTCGAGCGGCTCGCGGTCCTGGAGGAGGGGACGCCCGAGTACAGCTACGCGCGCGGCACGCTGATCGAGATGAACATGTCCCTGGTCCGTTACGCGGCAGGCCGGTTCCGCAGCCGCGGCGCGGACGAGATGGAGGACATCGTCCAGGTCGGCATGGTCGGTCTGATCAAGGCGATCGACCGGTTCGAGCTGACGCGCGAGGTGGAGTTCACCTCCTTCGCGATCCCCTACATCGTGGGCGAGATGAAGCGGTTCTTCCGCGACACGTCCTGGGCCGTCCACGTGCCGCGCCGGTTGCAGGAAGCCCGTGTCCATCTCGCCGGCGCGACCGAGGAGCTCCGCAGCCGTCTGGGCCGTACGCCCACGGTGCAGGAACTGTCGGAGCTGATGAGCCTGCCCGAGGAAGAGGTGCGGGAGGCCCGTCTGGCCGCCAACGGCTACAACTCCGCTTCTCTGGACGCCGCGATCGGGGGCAGCGAGGACGGCGAAAGCGCCCTCCAGGACTTCATCGGCGCCGAAGACCAGGCACTGGAACTGGTGGAGGACTTCCACGCCCTCGCTCCGCTGATCGCCGAACTCGACGAGCGGGACCGGCAGATCATTCACATGCGGTTCGTGGAGGAACTCACCCAGGCCCAGATCGGCGAACACCTGGGTGTCTCCCAGATGCATGTCTCCCGGCTCCTGTCGCGCACACTCACCCGCTTGCGGGACGGCATGCTGACCCAGCGCTGAGCGCGACCCCGTCGGTCAGGACCCTGCGGACTCCGTTGCCGCCGAGGTGGACTGTCGGTAACCGCGTCCACGACGCACAGGGCCGCGTGGGGGCGGGATGCGGAGGGTTGGCGGTCACATGGGGCTACTGAGCGGCGTCTGAGAGGCTATTGGGTATGGATATCGTTCGCAGAAACAAAGTGAGGGTCACCGGAAACCCGAAGGGGCGGACGGTGGTGCTGGCTCATGGGTTCGGCTGCGATCAGAACATGTGGCGGCTGACACTGCCCGCCCTGGTCGAGGAGTACCGGGTGGTGCTGTTCGACTACGTGGGTTCGGGCGGTTCGGACGCGTCCGCGTTCTCTGAGGAGCATTACGCCTCACTGTCCGGTTACGCGCAGGACGTGGTGGAGGTGTGCGAAGCCCTGGATCTGCGCGATGCCGTGTTTGTCGGGCACTCGGTCAGCGCGATGATCGGTGTGCTGGTGGCAGGCAGGGCTCCGGAGCGGATCGGGGCACACATCATGGTCGCTCCCTCGCCCCGGTACATAGACGACGACGGCTACCGCGGCGGCTTCAGCGCCGACGACATCGACGAGCTGCTGGAGTCGCTGGACTCCAACTACCTGGGCTGGTCGGCGGCCATGGCTCCGGTGATCATGGGGAACGCGGACCGCCCTGAACTCGGAGAGGAACTGAAGAACAGCTTCTGTGCCACGGACCCGGAGATGGCGCGCGTCTTCGCCCGGACCACGTTCCTCTCGGATTCGCGGGACGACCTGAAGGGAGTACAGGCACCGACGCTGGTGCTGGAGTGCACCGAGGACGTGATCGCCCCCCGGGAGGTGGGTGCCTTCGTCCACGCGGCGATCCCCGGCTCGACGCTGGTCACGCTGGACGCGACGGGGCACTGTCCGCATCTGTCCGCACCCGAGGCCACCAACGAAGCCATCCGGAGTTTCCTGGCGGACCTGCGTTGATGTGCCGCACCGGGCAGCATCCCGACCCGCACGACGCCGACGACGAGAAGACCTCCAGCGCGGCCTTTGCCGCACTCCTGGAGGACAGTGCGGAGGAGCTCTACGAGAGCGCTCCGTGCGGGTATCTGTCCACGCTGATGGACGGCACCATCGCGAAGATCAACACCACGCTGCTGACCTGGCTCGGCCTGAAGCGGAAGGCGGTGGTGGGCAGGATGCGGTTCACCGACCTGCTGACCGTGGGCGGCAAGCTCTACCACGAGACGCACTTCGCGCCCCTGCTGCGGATGCAGGGCGAGATCAACGGCATCGCCCTGGAGCTCAAACAGACCGGTGGCGGCCGGCTGCCGGTGCTCGTCTCCTCCTCGGTCAAGCACGGCATCACCGGCGAACCCCTGCTGATCCGCACCACCGTCTTCGACGCCCGGGACCGCCGCGCCTACGAAAAGGAACTCCTGCGCAGCCGGCAGGCGGCCGAGGAAGCGCGCAAGCAGGCAGAGGCCGACCGGGCCCGGCTGCAGGACGCACTCGCCGTGCTCCAGCAGTCACTGCTGCCCGCCACCCTGCCGGTGGTACCGGGGATGGAGACGGCCGCCTACTACCACATCGCCTCCTCGGACCGGCTCGGCGGCGACTTCTACGACGTCTTCCCCCTGGACGGCAAACGCTTCGGGTTCTTCCTCGGCGACGTGTGCGGCAAGGGGCCCCAGGCGGCGGCGGTCACCTCACTGACCCGCTACACCCTGCGCGCCGCCGCTCTGCACGACTCCGACCCCGTCTCCGCCCTGACCACCCTCAACAAGGTGCTCCACGAGCGGTACTCCGGTGGCAGCGGTGACCCGCGTTACTGCACCGCGGTCTTCGGCACCCTGGAGCCGGACATCTGCACCGGGCAGGTCGCCGTCCATCTGGCCTCGGGCGGCCACCCGCCGGCCATAGTGGTGCGCGCCGACGGTAGCGCGACTTCCTGCCCACCCCCGGCGGCCTCCTCGTCGGCATCCTTCCCAGCGCGCGGTTCACCGCCGCGAGGACGGTCCTCGCCCCAGGCGACACGCTCTTGCTCTACACCGACGGCATCACCGAAGCCCGCACCGGCGAAGACCGCACCAGCCTGTACGGGGACGAGACCCTGCTCGCCTTCGCCGCCGACCACGCCTGCGAACCCCCGTCCGCTGTGATCGAGGCACTGACCGGTCTGCTGCACGGCTTCGGCGACGGCCTCGACGACGACACCGCCCTGCTCGCCCTCGGCGTCCCCGCCCAGCCCCCCGGAGACAGCAGCAGCCGATGAGTCCACTGAAGATCACCACTCGCGATGCCGCCACCGGTCCCGTTCTGGCAATTTTCGGCGGACTCGACTACGACAGCACCGGCCAACTGCGCCGACTGATCCCCACCGTCGCCCTGCGTCCGGGTCAACGCCTCACCCTGGACCTGGGCGGCATGGAGTTCTGCGACTCCAGCGGCATCACCGCCCTGATCGCCGCCTACAACCACGCGCAGGCCGCCCAGGCGGACATGGCACTCGCAGCCGTACCCGAACGTGTCCTGCGCACGCTGCGCATCGTCGGCCTCGACCAGATCTTCCCCATCGAGCCCGACGCCGGCGCCGCCGATCCTTCCTGAGTACGGCAACGCAGAGGCGTCTTCCGCGTGTTGGGGCCGGTGACGGTTACGGGGCAGCGTTGTGCATACGGTCGCTCGTGAGCCACGCGTCGATGACCGTGGTGAGTTCGTCCTGTCCGGTGAAGGTGTGTCCGTTCATGCCATGGGCCTGCGCCGCGCGGACGTTGTCCTCCCGGTCGTCGACGAAGAGGAAGTGGGCGGGGGCGGCGTTCAGGGCGGCGGTGCAGTGGTGGAACGCGGCCGGGTCCGGCTTGGCCGCGTGGATCTTTCCGGAGAAGGCCACGTGGTCGAGGTGGTGCAGCCAGGGCTGGGCGGCGAGAAAGGCATCGGCGTGGTCGGCGGGGATGTTGGACAGCAGGGCGACCTCGGCGCGGCCTCGCAGGGACTGTACGTAGGCGACCATACGGTCATCGACGCGGGACCAGCTGTCGATGTCGGTGAGCCGTAGTTCCTCGATCGTGTCGGCACAGGCGGGCCGGGACAGTGCCCGCAGGACACGCGTCCAGTACACCGTTGCCGAGTGCCGACCGGTGTCGTAGGGCGGGCGGTGGGCCCAGTAGGCCGTGGTGTAGGCGTCGACGGGGGCGCGGCACAGGGCTGCCATCTTCTCCTGCGCGCCCGGGCGTTGGTGGCGGGCGATGACCCCGAAGAGGTCGAAGAGCAGGATGCGGCGGTCGGTGGACATGATGGTGATCCCTTACGTGTCGGGGTTGTCCGGTTCACGGACAGCGGGGCAGGGCGAGGGCGAGCGAGTCGAGTGCGGCCAGGGCGTCCGGGCCGGCGGGGACGAGGACGACGCCGGTCGCGCCGGCCGCGTGGCGGGAGGCGATCGCCGTACGGGCCCGGTCGGGGGTGCCGACGATGCTCAGCTCGCGGACCCAGGCGGCGGGCATCGTCTGGGCGAAGTCCCGGCCGTCACGGCAGGCGGCGCGGTGTGCGCGCAGTGCCGCGGCGAACGGCAGGGGTTCGATGTGCGCGGCCCAGTCCGTCTCGCCGATCGATTCCAGAGCGGGTCGGACGCGGGCGAGGGCCGCTTCTTCGTCGTCGTCGACGGCCGCGGCGTCGTAGGTGATGACCTCCGGGCGCTCGGGGGTTACGGTGGCGCGGAGGTGGTGCAGGGAGGCGGTGATGTAGGCGGGGGCCGCGGGCTCGGCCAGGAGGAGTCCGTCGGCGGTCTCGCCCGCGGCTGCCTGCGATCTGGGGCCGCGGACGCCGAGAACGACCGGCGGAACGGCCCCGGGGGTGGCTGGGGTCTCCGTGATGACGACGCCTTCGCAGCGTACGTAACGGCCGTTCGCGGGGCCGGGTTCGCCCCGCAGGAGCAGACGGAGCGCGGTGGCGTACTCCTTGATCAGGGTCAGCGGGCTGGCGGGCCGGGATCCGGCCTGACGCATCCAGTCGGGCATGCCGTGGCCGATGCCGGCGATGAGCCGGCCGGGGTGGAGCTGGGCGAGGGTGGCCAGTTCCATCGCGGTGAAGCACACGTTGCGGGCGCCGGCGGGCAGGATGCCGATCCCGACCGTGATGCGGGTGGTGGCGGCCAGGACGGAGGCGGCCTGCGCGATGCCGCCGCGCCAGCCGAGGTCCTCCACCACCCACACCTGGTCGAAGCCCAGTTCCTCGGCCCGGCGGGCGTAGGCGAACAGCTGGTGGGCGGGCAGGTCCCGAGGGAGCATCACGCCGACCTGTCCGCCGGGGGAGAAGGTTTCTTCCTGAGTCATCACGGGCTGAGTCATCACGGGCTCCGGGTGCTGGGTGGTCGGTGGCGGCCGGGTGGGTGCCTGTGCGGCACGCGTCAGGACGTGCCGCACAGGCGGTCAGTGGCTGCTGTGCGCGCTCTCGCTGGCGCTGGGGGTTTGCGGGGCGGTACGCAGGATCCCGGCGGCCCCGCAGGCGGTCAGGCACAGCAGAGTCAGCAGAACGAAGGCGTGGTTCAGGGCGAGGCGTTGGGTCAGCCAGCCGATGACGGCGGGACCGGCGAGCATGCCGACGTAGCCGAGGCCGGCGACGCGGGACACGTTGGCGCCCGCCGCCGCGGGATCAGCGTGCCCGGCCGCGCTGAACAGTTGCGGGACACAGCCCGACAGGCCCAGGCCGAACAGTGCCCAGCCCGCGAACGCGGCCCATATCCAGGGCCCGAGCACCACGAGCGTGATGCCCGCGGCGGCCGTGGCCGAGCCGTAGCGCAGGATCGCCATGGACCCGAACCGGGCGACGAGACGGTCGGTCAGCAGCCGGCCGATGGTCATGGCCGCCGCGAAGACGCCGTAGGCGAAGGCGGCCGTACCGGCCGGAGCACCCAGGACATCCTTCAGGTGCAGGGCGCTCCAGTCGTTGGCCGCACCTTCGCACAGCATGATCATCAGCGCCAGGACGGCGAGGAGCCAGACGCGCCCGGTGGCGCCGCCGCTGTCGGCGGCCGGTGACGCTTCCGCCCCCTGCTGCGCGGAGCCGGCACGCTCGTCGGTGGGCGTGACCGGCAGCAGGGCGCGTGCCGAGGCCAGGGCGATCGCGATGCCCGCGGCTCCCACGGAGGCCATGCCCACGGCCAGGTTCAGTCCGGCGCTCGCGGTGCCCGCCCCGACGAGCGCGGCGAGGACGCCGCCGACGGAGAACGTGGCGTGGAAGCCCGACATGACGGGGCGACCGTACGCCTTCTCCACGTGAACGGCATGGGCATTCATGCTCACGTCCAGAAGGCCGTTGCAGAAGCCGAAGATGAGCAGGGCGCCCGCCAGCGTCCATGGATCCCGGGCTAGACCTGGCAGAGCCAGGGCCGCGCCGCACAACATCCCGCTGGCGGGCACCACCACGCGGGCGCCGAGGCGGTCGGTCAGCCGCCCGGCCACCTGCATTCCGGTGAAGGCCCCGGCGCCCAGCAGCACCAACAGGCCGCCCAGTGTCGCGTGGCTGATGCCCGCCCGTTCCTCGATGGCCGGAATGTGCACCACCCAGGCGCCCATCAACGTGCCGCACAGGACGAAGTAGACATAGGTCGCCCTGCGGGCGGCTCGAAGTGAACGTTCCATGCCACCCACCGTAACGAACATGTCTCGTGTTCGAAAGACCACTGTGCGAACACTTTGCTTGTTCGTTCTGTCGTGGTGTTCAATCGCCGTATGAGCAACGCAGACCGGCACGGACTGATCGCGAAGGCCGTCAGGGATTCGGGCGGCGCGACGGTCCAAGACCTCGCCGAGCTGACCGGTGCCTCGGAGATGACCATCCGGCGCGACCTCGACACCCTGGCCGCGCAGGGCGTCCTCGAACGCGTACGCGGCGGGGCGCGCACCCTGCTGCTCCGGGGCGAGGAACCGCCTTTCGCGCTGCGCACCCGCGAGGCGGTCGACGCCAAGCGACGGATCGCCGCCGGGATCTGCGCGCTCATCGCCGACGGCGAGAGCGTCGTGCTGGACAGCGGCACCACCTGCCTGGAGGTCGCCCGCCTCCTGCGCGAGCGCCCCGTGACCGTGATGCCCCTGTCCCTCCAGGCCATCCACCTGCTCGGCGAGACACCCGGCCGGGCCACACTGGTCGTGCCCGGCGGACAGCCCCGAGCCGCCGAAGGAGCCCTCACCGGCCCCCTCACCCTCGCCTCCCTGGCAGCGCTGCGCTTCGACACCGCCGTCATCGGCTGCTGCGGCCTGACCGCCGCCGACGGGCTGACCGCCTACGACCTCGACGACGCAGCGGTGAAGAAGGCGTGCATCGCCTCCGCCCGCCGCACCCTCGTCGCCTCCGACGGCAGCAAACTGGGCCACACCGCGTACGCGTACGTCGGCCGCTCCACCCTCCTGCACACCCTCGTCACCGACACCGACGCACCCGCCGACGAAGTCACCGCTCTCGAAAGCGCGGGCACCGTCGTCCAGACCGTGTGACAACCCTTGCGGTCGCACGGTGTTGGGGTAGGCGTCATCGCGGTGTGCGCGGGGCCGGCAGCGTGTCCGCCGAGGCCGTAAACCTGTGGACAGTCCCGCGGTTCTGGTTGAGCATCTCCGCGATGAACAACGAATCTCTCACCAGCCCGAAACGCGTCCGCTTCGTCGAGCTCAACGCCAAGGCACTGCGGGCGCTTGCCGACGGCGACCTCGCCGCCGGAAGCGCCGAGGCCGGAGTCGCCCTCGACGAACACTTCGTCGGGGAGCGAGCTCGCTGGATCTTCGGCTACCGCGCCGACCAGCTCACCAAGGACCCCTCCGTCGCGCCCTGGATCGCGCGGGCCGCGGTGTCCGAGCCGGACGGGATCGTCGTCGGCGACGCCGGGTTCCACGGGCCGCCGGACGAGGCCGGCATGGTCGAGGTCGGCTACACCGTCGTCCCCCGGTACCGCCGCCAGGGCTATGCCCGCGCGATGCTGAGGGCGCTGCTCGCCAGGGCCGCCGCCGACCCCGGTGTCAGGACCGTGCGCGCAAGGATCAGCTCCGACAACACCGCCTCCCTGGCCTCCATCAAGGGCTTCGGCTTCACACGCGTCGGCGAGCAGGGGGACGAGCACGAAGGGATCACGATCATCTTCGAGGTCCCGGCGGACGCGATTCAGGTCGGGTAGGGGATGGCCGGGCCGCCTGTTCCTGTCCCCTTGCCGCCCCGGCCAGTTGCCTGGGCGTCGACTGCCCTGTTGTCGCCCGCGCCCCGGCAGGCGGGGGGTTTCCCCAAAAGGGATCTGGGGGCTGCCTCTACTGCGAGGGCATGAGGTGCCGGGCGATGATCACCTCAAGTCGCAGCAAGCGAGTTGAGGGGCACAGCGCATGGTTACGCAGCACAACCAGATCGGCCGGCGAGGACTGCTGGCGACGGCGGCGGCGCTCACGGTGGGTGCGGTCCTGGCCCCCGTTCCCGCGTCGGCCGCCCAGCCCGGGGCGGCGGACGGAAAGCAGAACCCCGTCCGCGTACTGGAGCAGACGGCCCACCCGCTGCGATCCACCGAACCCCGGCGGAACACGACCGACCTTCACGCCCTTGGCGCGATGATCGGCGACGCCAGGGTGGTCGGCCTGGGCGAGGCCACCCACGGCTCACACGAGTTCTTCACCATGAAGGAGCGCCTCTTCCGCTACCTCGTGGAGGAGAAGGGCTTCACCACCTTCGCCCTGGAGGTGAGCTGGTCCGCCGGGCTCCAGATCGATGAGTATCTCCAGAGCGGCAGGGGCGACGCCCGTAGGATCGCTCATGAGGCGTTCGCGAACTCGCCTTGGGACCGCGAGGAGTTCGTCAGCCTCCTTGAGTGGATGCGCGGCTACAACCGTCACCACCCCGACCGCACCGTGCACTTCATGGGTGACGACATCGGCGCCCCGGCGGTGACCGACGCGTTCTTCGGCCGTATCACCGACTATGTGAAGCGGCAGCATCCCCAGGCGCTGGCGCGACTCAACGAGCTCTACACCGGACTGCGCCCGATCGACGACGTCTTCGCCTACCTGAACAAGCCGCAGGCGGAACGTCGGCGGCTGGCTGTTCAGGCACAGCAGGCCCTGGAGCTGATCAGCGGCCTGAAGGGCTCGGGCGGCACCGCGTTCGACTGGGCCGAGCAGAACGCCCGCTCGATCGCCCAGACCGCCAGGTTCCTCACCCTGAACCCCGAGGATCCGCAGTCCAACGCCGCTGCCCAACGCTTCCGCGACGAGGTGATGGCCCAGAACGTCTCCTGGTGGCAGCGGCGCACCGGGCACAAGGTGCTGCTGTCCGCCCACAACGACCACGTCGGCCTCGTCGCCGGCGATCCCCGGACGTACTCCAAGACGCAGGGCTCATTCCTGCGCGACACCCTGGGCGAGAAGTACCTCCCGATCGGCTTCACCTTCGACCGGGGATCCTTCCTGTCGAAGGATGCCGCGCTGGGCGGGGAGTGGAAGAAGTTCACCGTCCCCGCCGCGGGACCCGGCACGAACGAGGCCACCCTCGACAAGGTCCGCTACCGCGACTTCTATCTCGACACCCGCAACGCCCCGGCCGCCGCGCGCGGCTGGCTGAACACCGGGCGGCCCACCCGCAACGTCGGCACACTGTTCCCCGAGCCGCTGCGCGACACCGCCATCGCCAAGTCCTTCGACGTCCTCATCCACCTCCACGAGGTCCGGGAGGCGGACAAGCTGAAGCCGTAGCGGCCGACTGGCGACGTGCCGCCCGCGGTCACCGCCTCAGTCGGGTGTCCGCCGGTCGTCCAGTCACGCCAGCGCCACCGTCGTCGTGACTCGGGTTAGGGCCGGACGCCGAGGGGCTGAGGCGAACCCGAAGCGGACCGGCGGCGTGACAGGGGCCATCGGGCCGAGGTCGGCCCCGTCGAAGGTGGCCGAGGCCGCGCGGAGAAACCGCAGGTCCTGGGCTCCGTACCACTGCGTGCGCCCCGCTCCCGCGCTCCCGCGGGTCCGTACCCCGTCGAGCAGGACGCGAGCCGGCAAGTCCGTCAGGGCGCTCCACGCCGGGCGGCGGGCCAGCGGTGCCGGAACGGCGCGCAGCAGCAGTCCCAGAGGACCGCGGCGGCCGACCACGAAGCGCAGATCCAGCGGCGGCGCCGCCACCGTCCACATGTCCTCGATGACGCTCACCTCGACTGGGGTGATACGTACGGCGTCGAAGGTGTAGGTGCTGCTGATGAATTCGGCCGTCTCGTGAGTGGGAGCGAGCAGCAGCCTTTCTCCGTCGGCGTTTTCGAGCATCACATCGCTGAACGGACCGAACGGTGTGTGCTCCCAGTGGCCGAGCACGATCCTCATGCCGCTCGACGTGCCCAGGCCCGCGATCCACCCCTCGAAACGCAGCCGGGGCCGGCGCTGCCGTGCTGTTGCGGGGATCCACTTCATCCTGATGCTCCCGTGCGTGGGCCCGTGATGTCAGTCTGCGGTCGGCGACCAACGTACCGGTCGATCGGTCGCGCCGGACGCACCTGTCGGCCGTGCCTGCCCTCGACGGTGTAGCGCAGTTGGGCGAAGCCTCCGATGTCGGTGGCCGATTCCAGGCGCAGCGGCACGTCCTCGGTCAGCTCGCCGAAGAGTCGGTGGCCCGCCCCGATCAGGACCGGCGCGACGCGGATCGACGTCGGCGTCCCCGGCCGATTCACCGGTTGAGGAACTCCGCACACCGATAAGGACCCAGCGCGGCGCCGCCGTCCGGTCGCAGGGTGACCTGGACGTCGTCGGCCCTGGTGTTCGGGTCCAGTACGGACTGGGCGCGCGCCAGGGTGCACACCAACTGGCCCGTGCCCTGGTCGCGCCCCGACAGGGCATAGGGGCCGTCGAGGCGCACCGTGACACGGGCGCCCGCCCCGGTCACCGTGTAGCCGCCGAGCTGGACCAGTGAAGTGAGGCCGTCGCGTTGCTCGGCCGGGGGTGGACCCACGGCCAGCAGTTTCACCACCGTATTGAGATCGTTGACCTGCCGGTCCAGCAGCGGCACCCCGCGCAGCCCGCTGTCGGAGGCGAAATACAGCCGCATCCCGCGCGTCAGCCCGGACGCGGGCTCGCCCGCGCCCACCACGCCGCTCGGCTGGACACCGCACCCCGCGAGGGCGAGTCCCGCGATCCCCACCAGGGCGGCTCCTCGGCGCAAGCTCATGCGCGATCTCCTTCGATGCGCCGTGCGGGCAGCCGCAGGGTGAACACCGCGCCGCCCTCCGGACCGTCGGCCACCTCGATCGTGCCGCCGTGCAGGCGCGCGTTCTCCAGCGCGATCGCCGTGCCGAGGCCGCTGCCGGGGCCACTCTCGTCGGACGCGCTCCGCGTACGGGCCGCGTCCGCCTTGAAGAAACGGTCGAAGACCCGCTCCCGGGCTTCCGGGGGCAGCCCGGGTCCGTGATCGGCGACCTCCAGCGTGAGCCACTCCCCGTCCGTGCCGGTCACCGTCCCCAGGGTCACGGTGACCGGCGGGGCGCCGTGCCGCAGCGCGTTGCCCACCAGGTTCGCGACGATCACGTCGATTCGGCGCCGGTCGACGACCGCCCGTACGCCTTCGGGCAGACGCGTCCGCACGTGGTGGGTCCAGCCGCGCAGGGCCAGGGACGCGCGCACGGTGTCGGCGAGGTCGGTCTCGGCCGCGTTCAGCCGTACCGCCTTGGCGTCGAAGCGGGAGATCTCCATCAGGTCCTCGACCAGCCGGGCCAGCCGGGCCGTCTCCGCGCCGACGGTACGGGCCGCGCGCGCCGCGTCCGGCGGCAACTGGTCGGCGTCCTCCTCCAGCACGGTCGCCACCATCGTCATCGCCGCCAGCGGGGTGCGCAGTTCGTGCGACACGTCCGCGACGAAGCGGCGCGCTTTCGCCTCCTGGTCGCGCAGTTCCGCGTCGGAGGCCTGGAGCGCGTCGGCGGTCTCGTTGAACGTCCGTGCCAGGTCGGCGAGTTCGTCGTGTCCGGTGACGGCGACGCGGCTGCCGAGGTCCCCGGTGGCGAGCTCGCGGGTGGCCCGGTTGAGTTTGCGGACCGGACGCAGGACGGTGCCCGCCGACAGCAGCGCCAGGACGGCGGCGAGCAGTACCACCGGCGCGGTGCCCGCCCGTACGGAGTCGAGGAGTGCGGCCGTGTCGTCGCGCTCGGCCCGCAGGTCGGTGATCACGTACACCTCCAGCCCGGAGCTGCGGTGGTCGCCGTCGGCGTAGGTGACGGGCATCCCGACGGTCAGATAGGGCTCGCCGCGCCACATCACCCGCTGGAACCGCGTGCCCCTGCCGGTCTGTACGGCGGCGCGCAGTTCGGTGCTGATCCGGCCTTCGGTGTCGGCGAGCGTGCCGGAGGCGGCGACCAGGTCCTGGTAGCGCGCGACCACCGGGCGGGCGCCGATGCCGTCCGAGACCTGCGCCGCGAAACGGGACAGCGACCGGTGGTCGGGCGGCAGGTCGAAGTCGGCGGCGACGGTCGTGACCCGCTTGCGGAGGTCGTTCACAGCGGTGTTCTGGGTACGTTGGAGGACGGCGGTGCGGGCGTCGCGATAGGCGAGGGCGGTCGCGGTCACCGCGCTGACGAGGGCGACGAGGACGAAGGTGACGACGAGGCGGGTGCGCAGCCCGCCCACGAGCCGCCGGGAGCGCCGCCCGGCGGCGACGCGCCCTCTTCCGTCCTTGGACCCGCCGGTGTCCGTGGGCTTCACAGCGGTCCGAAGCGGTAGCCGAAGCCGCGCACGGTCTGGACGTACCGCGGCTTGGCCGGGAGGTCCTCCAGTTTGGACCGCAGCCGTGCCACCGCCGCGTCCACCAGTCGGGAATCGCCCAGGAAGGTGTGGTCCCAGATGGATTCGAGGAGCTGCTCGCGGGTGAAGACCCGGCCGGGGGAGGCCGACAGCTCCAGGAGCAGCCGCAGCTCGGTGGGTGGCAGCGGGACGAGGGCGCCGTTCTTGGTGACGGTCAGCCCGGCGCGGTCGATCACCAGACCGGCGAGGTCGGGGTCCGCCTCCCGCGTCCGCGCGGACGGTTCCGCGCGCCGCAGGGCGGCGCGGATGCGGGCCTCAAGCACCGGTGCGGTGACCGGCTTGACCACGTAGTCGTCGGCGCCCGCCTCCAGGCCCGTCACGATGTCCGCGTCGTCGCCGCGCGCGGTCAGCATGATGACCGGCAGGGTCGCGGAACGGGCACGGATGCGGCGGCACACCTCAAAGCCGTCCATACCGGGCAGCATCAGGTCCAGTACGGCCAGTTCGACCTGTGCGCCGCGGTCCCCGGCGAGCAGGGCGAGGGCCTGCTCGCCGGTGGCGGCGGTGTCCACGCCGTACCCGTGCCGGCGCAGCACGAGCTCCATCCCGTCCCGTACGGACGCGTCGTCCTCGATGAGCAGCACATGCGGCATGGGGCCGATTATGACCATGCCGGGACCGCTTCCAGCTACTCCACAGGGGAGCGCAGGCGCAGGTGGGAGGCATTGTTACGTTCCCATCACATGGCCATGGACAGGTCATCATCTGCGGTGGCGAACGTGAAGCGCATGAGCTTTCTCGGGATGAACCGAACAAACCATGCGATTCCTCGCCTCTCTGTACGGATGCGTCTCGTCGGCCTCGCCGCCGTGCCCGTGCTCGCCCTCTGCGGGGCCTGCGGCAGTGGCGACGGCGACGGTGGCGACACGGGCAAGAAGGGCGGCGCGATCGCCGACGTGCCCGACGCGCCGGGAGCCGACGCCGCGAAGGAGGCGGGCGGGCCGAGCACCAAGCCCGCGGGCAAGAGCGCCTTCTACGACGCACAGATGCGGTACGTCCAGTGCATGCGCCTCAAGGGCGGCTACAAGGACTTCCCCGACCCCAAACTCAGCGGCTATCTGGACTGGGCGAAGGTCAACGCGATCGGCGCCCAGCCCGGCCGCAATGACGGCATCAAGGGTGGCGAGAGCGGCGCCTGTGTCACCGAGCTCCAGGCCGCCATGAACGCGGAACCCAAGCGCGACCAGCAGAAGGCCTACGAGTCCATGCTCGCCCATGCCCAGTGCATGCGGGACCACGGCGTCTCCAAGTTCGCCAACCCCACCATGAGTGGCGGCAACGCCCAGCCGGGCGGCGACCCGGACCCGGTGTCCCGCTCCCTCGACACCGCGTCGCCCGCGTACAAGCAGGCCCGCAGCGCGTGCGAGTCGAAGCTGCTCGACGGTCTGGACGGTATGCAGTGAAACGCCGCACCGCCTGGATCGCGCTCGCCGCTGCGGCCACCGCCGCGGCCTCGGTCACCGGGGGAGTACTGCTGCTCGGCGACGAGAGCGACGCGGGTGCCTCCGCGAGGAACGGTGAGCTGCCGCCCGCCACGGCGAAGGTCGTCCGCACGGACCTCGTTCTGTCCAAGACGGTCGACGGCAAGCTCGACTTCGCCCAGCGCCGCACCGTGAAATCCGCCGTCGAGGGCACCGTCACGGTGGCCGCCTCCGAAGGCCGCACGGTGAGACGAGGGCAGGCGCTGTACGCACTGAACGACAAACCGGTCACCCTCCTGTACGGGCCCGTCCCGATGTTCCGCGAGATGGAGGCGGGCGACCGCGGCAGTGACGTCCTCCAACTGGAGCGCAATCTGCGCGAGTTGGGGTACGGGGTCGGTGTCCCCGTCGACACGGAGTACGACCGGTTCACCGAGGCGGCCGTCAAGCGGTGGCAGAAGTCCCTGCGACGGGAGCCCACCGGCAGGGTGGGCAAGGGCGATGTCGTCTTCCAGCCGGCCGAGGTGAAGGTGGTCGCCGCCGACGCGGCGCTCGCCGACCAGGTCGCCCCGGGCGGAACGGTGATGACCATCGCCGCCACCCGGCCCGTCGTACGGGCCCAGCTGGAGCAGACCGATGGGGCGCTCACCTCCAGGAACACCAAGGTGGAGGTCGCCCTGCCGAGTGGGAGAACGGTGAGCGGGCGGGTCGAGGGGACGGTGCGTCCCCAGGAGTCCGAGTCGGGGGGCAGTGCGGGCGCGGGCGCGCAGAAGGGCATCACCGTCGAGATCGTCCTGGACGGTGGTGCGGGCGCGGTGTCCGGCGAGGACGCCAAGGCGTCGGCGAGCGTGAAGTTCGTCAGCGAGGCCCACAAGGGCGTCCTCGCGGTCCCCGTGGAGGCGGTCGTCGCCCTGCGCGGCGAGAACGGCGGCTACGGCCTCCAGATCGTCCAGGGCACCACCTCCAGGATCGTACGGGTGCAGACGGGCATGACCGCCGACGGGCGGATCGAGGTCTCGGGCGCGGACGTGCGCGAGGGCGCGCTGGTCGGAGTGGCGGCCTCATGACACCACCCCCGGTGATCGAACTGCGGAACGCCGGCAAGTCCTACCCCGGCGGCGTCCACGCCCTGCGCGGCGTCGACCTCACCGTCGACCAGGGCGAACTGGTCGCCGTCGTCGGCCCGTCCGGCTCCGGCAAGTCCACGATGCTCAACGTCATGGGCACCCTCGACCGGCCCACCACGGGAACCGTCGCGGTGGCCGGGTACGACGTGTCCGAGCTCTCCGACTCCCGGCTCTCCGCCCTGCGCGCCCGCCACATCGGTTTCGTCTTCCAGCACTTCCACCTGGCGGCTGGGCGCGACGCGGTGGACAACGTCGCCGACGGGCTGCTGTACGCGGGTGTGCCGCTGCGACAGCGCCGCGAGCGGGCGCGGGAGGCGCTGGCCAGGGTGCGCCTGGAGCAGCGCTTCTCGCACAAGCCCGACGAGTTGTCCGGCGGTGAGAAGCAACGGGTGGCCATCGCCCGCGCGCTGGTGGGCGAGCCCGCCCTGCTGCTGGCGGACGAGCCGACCGGGGCGCTGGACACCGCCTCCGGCGCGATCGTGATGGAGCTGCTGCACGAGCTGAACGCGTCCGGCACCACGATCTGCGTCATCACGCACGACCAGGCGATCGCGGACTCGCTGCCGCGGCAGGTCCGTTTCAAGGACGGCGAGATCGTCTCGGACTCCCGGCCCCCGCGCATGCCGGGGGAGGCCCGCGCATGAGGAACGACTTGACCAAAAACACCACCGACAAACTCCCGACCCACCTCGGGACCGTCAACGACCTCAGACCGTCCCGCCTCGCCCCGCGCGACATCCTGCGCGTCGGCGCGGTCGGCCTGCTCGCGCGGCGGGCGCGTGTCGTGCTGTCGGCGCTCGGCATCGCCATCGGCATCGCGACCATGGTCGCCGTCGTCGGCCTGTCCGAGTCGAGCCGCGCGGACCTGATGGCCCGGCTCGACCGCCTGGGCACCAACCTGCTCACGGCCGAGGCGGCGGACGACGACGGTACGGGCCGCCCGGCCAAGCTCCCCAAGACCGCGGTGGCCATGGTCGAGCGCATCGGCCCCGTTCGGCACGCCACGGCCACCGCCAACGTGGACGCCCGCATCCGCCGCAGCGATGTGGTGCCCGAGGAGCGCACCGCCGGCGTCACCACCCAGGCGGCCCGCCTCGACCTGCTCTCCGCGCTCGGCGGCGAGGTCGCCAAGGGCGTCTGGCTGACCGCCGCGGGCGAACGCCTCCCGACGACGGTTCTCGGCGCGGTGGCGGCGGACCGTCTCGGTATCACCCGCACCGGCGAGACGATCATGATGAACGACACCCGGGTGGTCGTCGTCGGCATCCTCGAACCGATCGAACTGGTCCCGACGCTAGACCGGGTGGCCCTGGTCGGATTCCCCGCCGCCGAACGCTACTTCGGCTTCGACGGCCACCCCACCACCGTCTTCGAGCGGTCCACGGACGCCTCGGTGGAGGACGTACGGGCGGTCCTCGCCCGTACCGTGAGTCCCGGCAGCCAGGCAGGCATCAAGGTCTCCCGCCCCTCGGACGCGCTGGCCGCCAAGGCAGCCGCCGACAAGGGCCTGACGACCCTGATGCTCGGCTTGGGCGCCGTGGCACTCCTGGTCGGCGGGGTGGGCGTCGCCAACACCATGGTGATCTCGGTCCTGGAACGCCGTCAGGAGATCGGCCTGCGCCGCTCCCTGGGCGCGACCCGCAACGCGATCCGCCTCCAGTTCCTGACCGAGTCGCTGCTGCTGTCCGGACTGGGCGGGGTGACGGGCGCACTCCTGGGCACGACGGCCACGTACGGCTTCGCCCGGGCTCAGGGCTGGACGGCGGTGGTACCACCCTGGTCCCTGGCGGGCGGCCTCGCGGCCACGCTGCTGATCGGCGTGATCGCGGGCCTGTATCCGGCGATCCGCGCCTCACGCCTGCATCCGACGGTGGCTCTGCATGCGGCGTGAGGAGGCGACTTGAACCGCCGGCATCAGTCGCTGGGCGTGTCAGCGCCGACAAGTTGAAGATTCGCAGCTCCCAGCGTCGCGTATGCGCTCCCGAGTTGCGTGCCTGCGACGCGGCCACGTCCAGCTGTTGGTGCTGGTGCACTCACGTCCGGCAGTCAGGACGGCTGGACTTGGTCGAAGAGGGCGAGAGCTTCGGCGGGGTCCGGGCTCACGAGGCGTTCCAGACCGGCTGTCGTGATTTCCGCCCACCTGCCGGCCCGTGCCCACATCTGTTCCTCGAAGGCGCGGACGGTCTCGTCCAGGTCTTCGGGGCCGGTGGCGATGGCCTCGGCGAGTTCGGCGCCTTCCAGCATCGCGAGGTTGGCGCCGGCCCCCAACGGAGGCATCAGGTGGGCGGCGTCGCCCAGGAGCGTCACGCCGGGGACGTGCGTCCAGGTGTGGGACACGGGAAGGACGTGGAGGGGG
>NZ_JBJHPC010000641.1:0-3856 GCF_045257485.1 Streptomyces sp. YS-3
GGGGCGGGAGGTGCGACGGGCCATGTCCCTATCTGACCACACCCGCGCTCCCGGCCCCCGCACGGCCGGACACGGCACGACGGACTCCGGCCACACCTGCCGCACACCCGGGGAACACCGGGCTCGATTGTCTCTTCCGGCCTGACCGCCGCATCCGTATGCTCCTGCGCCGACGTGACCGTTACCACCGGTAATAGGGGGCACCATGGAGCGTTCGGGCAGTACGAGGCGCACGTTCGTCGCGGGGACGGCGGTGGCGGGCGCGGCGACCGCCCTGGGGCTCGACGCGGCGGCGCCCGCCACGGCCGCCGCCCGTCCGGGGGCCGCCTCGGCGGCCGGGCAGTCGGTGGTGGTGCTCGGCGGCGGCGTGGCCGGCCTGACCGCCGCCCACGAGCTGGCCGAACGCGGCTTCGCGGTCACGCTCTACGAGCGCCGGGCGCTCGGCGGCAAGGCGCGCAGCATGGACGTGCCGGACAGCGCCCGGGGCGGGCGCGAGCCGCTGCCGGCCGAGCACGGCTTCCGGTTCATCCCCGGGATCTACCACAACCTGCCGGACACGATGCGGCGCATCCCCTTCGCGGGAAACCCGCACGGCGTCTGGGACAACCTGGTGGCGCCGAAGGAGATGATGTTCGCCCGGACCGGCTACGAGGAGCTGCGGCTGCCGCTGCCCTGGTCCGGCACCCCGCAGCAGCTCACCCCCGACGCGCTGCGGCGCGCCCTCACCGGCGTGCTCGGCACCTTCCAGCGGCTGCCCGCGCGCGAGGTCGCCTACTTCGCGGACCGCCTTCTCACCTTTCTGACCAGCTGCGACGAGCGCCGCAACGCCCAGTGGGAGGCCACGCCCTGGTGGACCTTCACCCGAGCGGGGCAGATGAGTCACGAGTACCAGCGCATCCTCGCCGTCGGCGTCACCCGCAACATCGTCGCCACCAAGGCCGAGGAGGCCAGCACCCGCACGGTGGGTTCGCTCCTGGAGGCGTTCGTCTTCAACGCGCTCGGCCGGGGCGCGGACGGCCCCCTCGACCGCATCCTCGACGCGCCCACCAACGAGGCCTGGATCGACCCCTGGGTCGCGCATCTGCGCACCCTGGGGGTGGAGTTCCGGGTGGGCTGGACCCTGCGGGAGTTCGCGTACGACGGCTCTCAGGTGACGGGGGCGGTGGTCGAGGACCCGGCCGGGGCGCGCCGCACGGTGAGCGCCGACCACTACGTCTGCGCGCTTCCCGTGGAGCACGCCCGGCGCACCTGGAGCGCCGCGATGCGCGCGGCCGACCCGCAGCTGGCCCGCTGCGACAAGCTGCGCACGGACTGGATGACAGGCATCCAGTTCTATCTGACCGAGCGCCCCGACGGGGTGCACGGCCACTTCGACTGCATCGACTCCCCCTGGTCGCTCACCGCCATCGCCCAGGCCGAGCACTGGCCGCACCACGACTTCCGCGCCGACTTCGGCGACGGGACGGTGGCGGACTGCCTCTCGGTGGACATCTCCGAGTGGGACAAGCCGGGGATGCTGTACGGGAAGACGGCCAAGCAGTGCACCCGCGAGGAGGTCGCGCGCGAGGTGTGGGCGCAGCTGAAGGCCTCGGTCAACGACACCGGCCGGACCGTGCTCAGCGACGGCAGACTGCACTCGTGGTTCCTGGACCCGGGCGTCTCCGGCATCGGCACCCCCGAGCCGAGGAACGAGGACGAGCTGCTGATCCACCCGGTCGGTACGTTCCACAACCGCCCCTCGGCGGGCACCAGGATCCCCAACTTCTATCTGGCGGGCGACTACGTGGCCGTCCCCATCGACCTGGCGACGATGGAGGGCGCCAACACCTCGGGCCGCCTCGCCGCCAACGCGCTGCTGGACCGGGCCGGTTCGGCGGCCCCGCGCTGCTCAGTGGCCCCGCTCTACAGCGCCCCCGAGCTGGAGCCGCTCAAGCGCGACGACCGGTTCCGCTACCGGCTGGGGCTGCCCAACGTCTTCGACGTGGGCTGACACGGCTCGGCCGCCGCCCCGGCCCCGAGAGGGGCGCGGGCGGCGGCCGTCCGGTGGATCACGTCAGCAGGAAGTCGGCCTGGCCCGACTTGGCGCCGAGGATGAACGCGGCGATCTCGTTGCTGGTGTAGATCAGAGCGGGGCCCTCCGGGTCGGCCGACTGGCGCACCGCGACCCGGCCGTCGGCCAGCTTCATGGCCTCGACGCAGTTGCCGCCGTTGCCCCCGCTCCACGGCTTGTGCCAGCCCTCGCTCCCCAGCTCGCGGGCAGGCATGCCGTTGTATATGTGATCCATTCACAGCTCCTCGCGGAGATCCGCCAGGATCTCCTTCGTGCGTCGTGCAGTCGCGGCCTGGGCCGCCATGCGATCCATGACTTCGAGATGGGTCGCCACCTCGGGGCGCGCGTCGAGGTAGACCGCGCCCGTCAGGTACTCGCTGTAGACCATGTCCGGCAGTTCCGGCACGGCGAATCGGAAGAGGACGAACGGGCCGTAGGTGCCCGGGTGGTGGCCGGTCGCGAACTCCGCGAGCTGGATCGTCACATGGGGCAGCTCGGCGGCTTCGAGCAGCCGGTCGAGCTGGCCGCGCATCACATGACGGCCGCCCACCTGCCGTCGCAGCACGGTCTCATCCATGATCACCCAGAGCCTAGGCGCGTCGGCCCGGGTGAGCAGCGACTGGCGCTCCATGCGCAGCGCCACATGCCGTTCGATGTCGGCCGGCTTCGTCTGGCCGAGCGCGCCGCTGATCATCACCGAGCGCGCGTACTCCTCGGTCTGGAGCAGACCGGGAACGAAGTGCGGCTCGTACGTCCGGATGAGCGAGGCGGCGCCCTCCAGGCTCACGTACATGCTGAACCAGTCCGGCAGGATGTCGTGGAAGCGCTGCCACCACCCCGGCTTGTTGGCCTCCTCCGCGAGTTCGATGAAACGGTCCGTCTCCTCGTCCCCGACGCCGTACGCCTTGAGCAGCAGCTGTACGTACGGGATCTTCAGGGAGACCTCGGCCGTCTCCATGCGGCGGATCGTGGCGGGGGCGACCCGGAGTACCTTGGCCGCCTCCTCGCGCCGCAGGCCCACGCGCTCGCGCAGATCCTGCAGGCGTCTGCCCAGCACGACCTGCCCCACGGTCGGGGCGGACCGGGGTTCACTCACGTCAGACCTCCCCTAACCCTGTTGCCGAGCAGTGTGCCATGCCACCTCAGCCCAGAACACAGCACTCTGCATTTTTCAGAGTGCCTCTTGCCAAGTGTCACGGATGGGTGGAAGGTAGGTCGGTGAACGCCAGCACATGCGGCTGTCGCGAGCGACGCCGCTACCCCACTGTGAGGACCCGGTCGTGGCCCCTGGTAATGCGCTCGTCCCGCAGCTCATAGGCGCGGCCTCCACCCTGTCCGTTCCCGACGTCCGCCGGTACGCCTTCGATCTGACGGCCCGGCCCGAATCCGCCGCCGCGGCCCGCCGCCACACGGCCGAGATCACGCTCCGGTGGGGTCTCGGCGAGGAGGTCGGCGACGCCGCCGCCCTGGTGGTCTCCGAGCTCGTCACCAACGCCGTCGTCCACACCGCGGGCACCCTCGTGTCCTGCGAACTCTCCTTCGCCACAGGTCACTTGACGGTCGCCGTCCGGGACCAGGGGTACGGCGCGGGCGGGCCCACCCTGTGCGACGCGGACGACGGCGAGGAGCGCGGCCGGGGGCTGCTGCTCGTCGACGCGCTCAGCGTCGCGTGGGGCTGCCACGAGGTGCCGCACGGCACCGGCCGGATCGTCTGGGCCCGGCTCGGGGCGGGCCGTACATGCCGATGAGCACACGCACACTTCTGTCCAGAGGCGGCCGGGATGAGGCTGGGGGGCCTCGGGGGCC
>NZ_JBJHPC010000642.1:0-3841 GCF_045257485.1 Streptomyces sp. YS-3
GCGTCTCACGAGGCCACCGCCCCCGAGGCGGTGGCCTCGTGAGACGCCCCGCGCACGTCACCTCGGGCCCCTTCGCACCGCCCGAGCCCACCCGTACGCTCACCGCGGTCTCCGCCGACGGCGCCCGGCTGCACGTCGAGGTGCACGGGCCCGAGGGTGCCCCGGCCGTCGTCCTCGCCCACGGCTGGACCTGCTCGACCGCCTTCTGGGCCGCGCAGATCCGCGCCCTGGCCGGGGACCACCGGGTCGTCGTCTACGACCAGCGCGGCCACGGCCGTACGGCGGCGAGCCCGCTGTGCTCCGCCGACGCGCTCGCCGACGACCTGGAAGCGGTGCTGGAGGCGACGCTCGCCCCGGGCGAGCGGGCGGTGCTGGCCGGGCACTCCATGGGCGGGATGACGCTGATGGCCGCGGCCGGCCGCCCCGCGCTGCGCGAGCACGCGGCGGCGGTGCTGCTCTGCTCCACCGGCAGCTCCCGGCTGGTCGCCGAGTCGCTGGTGGTGCCGCTGCGGCCGGGCCGGCTGCGCACCCGCCTCACCGCGGCCGTCCTCGGCTCCCGGGCCCCGCTCGGCCCGGTCACACCGGTGGCGAAGAGGGTCCTGCGGTACGCGACGATGGGCCCGGGGACCGCGCCGGAACGCGTGGAGGCGTGCGCCAGGATCGTGCACGGCTGCGCCCGGGGCCCCCGGTACGCCTGGTCACAGGTGCTGGCCGGGCTGGAGATCGACGCCCGGGTACGGGAGTTGACGGTGCCCACCGCCGTGGTGGCGGGCACGGCCGACCGGCTCACCCCGCCGGTGCACGCCCGCCGGATCGCGGCGGCGCTGCCCGACTGCGTGGGCCTCACCGAACTCACCGGCGTCGGCCATATGACGCCGCTGGAGGCCCCCGAGGTCATCACGGGACGCCTGCGTGAACTGGTTCGTACGTATGTGGGCGTCGAGGAGGACGTGGCATGAGCAGGGTGAGTCTGGAGGGGCAGGTCGCGGTCGTCACGGGCGCGGCCCGGGGCGTCGGCGAGCTGCTGGCGCGCAAGCTGTCGGCGCGCGGCGCCCGGGTGGCGCTGGTCGGCCTGGAGCCGGACGAGCTGAAGCGGGTGGCCGCGCGGCTGCACACCGAGGCCGAGTCCTGGTTCGCGGACGTCACCGACCACGAGGCGATGGCGCGGGTCGCGGGCGAGGTCAAGGAGCGGTTCGGCAAGGTCGACATCGTGGTCGCCAACGCGGGCGTCGCCTCGGGCGGCCCGTTCGTGGACTCCGACCCCGACGCCTGGCGCCGTGTCATCGAGGTGAACCTGATCGGCGGCGCGGTCACCGCCCGCGCCTTCCTGCCCGTCCTGATGGAGAGCCGGGGGTACTTCCTCCAGATCGCCTCGCTCGCGGCGATCACCCCGGCGCCGATGATGACGGCGTACTGCGCGTCCAAGTCGGGCGTGGAGGCCTTCGCGCACAGCCTGCGGGCCGAGGTGGGCCACAAGGGCGTACGGGTCGGGGTCGGGTATCTGTCCTGGACCGACACGGACATGGTGCGCGGGGCGGACCGGGACGAGGTGATGCGCGAGCTGCGGCAGCGGCTGCCGTGGCCGTCCAACCGCACCTACCCGCTGGGCCCGGCGGTGGACCGGATCGTGGCGGGCGTGGAGCGCCGCTCCTCGCATGTGTACGCCCAGTGGTGGCTGCGCGGGATGCAGTCGGTGCGCGGCTACCTGCCGGCCGTCATCGGTGCGGTGGGACAGCGCGAGATGCGCCGCTTCGAGCCCCGGCTCGGGTCGGTGAGCCGGGGTCTGGTGGGCGCGGGAGGCGCCGCCGACGAGCAGGAACGCACGCTCCGTGACCTTCCGTAACTGATCGAAATGCGCCTTATGTCCCCGCGTGCCACGCTGGTCGAGGCCCGGCGGAGCCGAGGGAACAGCCCCGGCACCCGGCCCCTCAAAACCTCGTAGGAGTGAACTCGATGGGCATCAAGGACCAGTTCCAGGACAAGGCGCAGCAGGCCCAGCAGAAGGGCAAGCAGGCGATGGGCTCCAAGAAGGACCAGCAGCAGGAGCGCGCCCGCCAGGGCCAGCAGAAGGGCCGCGAGCTCCCGGACGAGGCCCAGCGGGCCTCGCAGGAGCAGCAGGACAAGTTCGACATGGACTACGACGCCTAGTCGCACTCCGGTGAACGGAGGTGGCGCGTCCCGGGTCGCCCGGGACGCGCCACTTCTCCGTGCGCGGGCTCGGTTCTAGTTCCCGTACGCCACGGTCACCGGCGCGTGGTCGCTCCACCGCTCCTCGTGCGTCGCGGCGCGCTCCACGTAGCCCTTGACCGCGCGGGCCGCCAGGCCCGGTGTGGCGAGCTGGTAGTCGATGCGCCAGCCCGAGTCGTTGTCGAAGGCCCGGCCGCGGTAGGACCACCAGGAGTACGGGCCCTCCTCATCGGGGTGGAGGCCGCGCACCACGTCCACGTAGCCGCCGTCACCGGCGTCCAGGACGCGCGAGAGCCACTCGCGCTCCTCCGGCAGGAAGCCGGCGTTCTTCCTGTTGGCGCGCCAGTTCTTGAGGTCGGCCTCGCGGTGGGCGATGTTCCAGTCACCGCAGACGACGACCTCGCGCCCGTCGGCCGCCGCCCGGGCGCGGAGCTCCTTGAGGTAGGGCAGGAACTCCCCCATGAACCGGTACTTCTCGTCCTGCTTGGCGGTTCCGGCCTCGCCGGAGGGCAGATAGAGGCTGGCCACGGTGGTGCCGGGCAGGTCCGCCTCCACATACCGGCCGCTGCCGTCGAACTCGGCGCTGCCGAACCCGACCCGCACCCGCTCGGGCTCGCGGCGGGTGTAGAGCGAGACCCCGGCCCGGCCCTTGGCCGCGGCGGGGGCGTGCACCACGTGCCACCCCTCGGGCTCGCGCACCTCGGCGGTGAGCTGCTGCGGCTCGGCCCGCACCTCCTGGAGGCACACGACATCGGCGTCGGAGCCGGCCAGCCACTCCAGGAACCCCTTCTTGGCGGCGGCGCGAAGCCCGTTTACATTCACAGTGGTAACAGTGAGCACCCGCGCACCCTATCCACCCGGTCACCGTGATCGCCTGCATAGAAGTACGCTCTACCGCATGCATATACGTACACGGGGGTACGACCACCCGGACGCCGTGAAGCTCAACGACCAGGTGCAGCTCGAATACGCCGAGCGCTACGAGGACGAGGGCGACGCCACGCCCCTGGACGCCTCGATGTTCCGGCCGCCCCGCGGGCTCTACGTGATCGCGTACGACGAGCGGGACCGCCCGGTCGCCACCGGCGGCTGGCGCAGCCAGGACGAGAACGCCGAGGGTTACTCGGACGGCGACGCCGAGCTGAAGCGCATGTACGTCGTGCCGGAGGCCCGGGGCCTGGGGCTGGCCCGGCGCATCCTCGCCCTCCTGGAGGACGACGCCCGCGCCGCGGGCCGCACCCGGATGGTCCTGGAGACCGGTGACCGGCAGCCGGAGGCGCTCGCCCTCTACGCCTCCAGCGGCTACGCGCCCTGCCCGAAGTTCGGCTACTACCGCCACTACCCGAGCAGCATCTGTTACGCCAAGTCCCTGCTGCCGTGATGCCGCCGGGCCGCCCGGACGGGCGGCCACGGGGTCACCGGCCCCGGGCCGGCTTTGTCATGAGCCCATCCCCCACCAGCGGTTAGGCTGCTGACCGCACGCGCACCGCACGGGGGATCACGTATGAGCGACGACACACTGCCCGAGCCGTCCCAGCTGCCACTGTCGCCGGACGAGCTGAAGCGGCACCACTCCGAATGGGCCGCCGGCCTCACCAAGGCCCCGCCCGCCGACAGCTATGTGGACCCCCTCACCCCGGTCCCGCTGCGCCCG